>JBEKAP010000099.1:0-8312 GCA_050015875.1 Candidatus Dormibacteria bacterium
GCCTGTAACCCTCGACGAGTGCAGCGAAGGCAGCCTCGGCGCCACATGCAGCTACGCAGACACGCCGTCGCCATCTGAGGTTGGGCAGTCGTACATCTACACGGTTACGGCCTTCAACGTCGGTGGCACGGTCTTGGCAAACGCATACCTCCAGTTGACCTTCTGCACGCCGCCACCCGAAGACTTATCCGACACGAGCGTGACTCCAACCTCGATCACGCTTGCGTGGTCCGCGGCGCCGATCGCCCCGCCGGATGCCGTCGCGTACTACAACCTCTATGAGGATGGAATCCTGATCGCCTCGCCGAAGGCTTCCCCATACACCGTGGCGGGGCTTCAGGAGGACACGACCTACACATACTCGATGACTGCTGTGGATGATATGGGTGACGTATCGTCGCAGTCCAACACGCCGGCCCTGGCCGTCAACACATACCAGCTGCCATATTTCACGAACCCCGCGCCCGGGTCGGTGGAGCAGAGCCTTGTCACCGGAGAGGTGGGAGCGCCTTACTCGACTACACTGCAGGCTCAGGGTTCCCCAACACCCACGTACTCACTAGTGGGCGCACCCAGCTGGCTGCAGATTGCCCCGACCACCGGCGTGCTATCGGGAACGCCCCCGGCAAACGGTTCGTACACGTTCGTGGCACAAGCGACGAATGCCGCGGGATCCGCAACGACACAGCAACTCGAGCTGTACGTCCCATCTGGTGGGGGAGCAGCAGTGTTGTCATCTGGCGGATTGTCCGGGTACAGCGTAGATGGGTTCGGTGACATCACTGCATTCGGCGGAGCTCCCTCGAACATCATCGCAACCGGGTCATGGCCGGGCTGGGACATCGTTCGGGGGATCGCCGTGAGGTCGGATGGCTGCAGCGGGTACGTGCTCGACGGCTACGGCGGCATTCACCCCTTCGCTGCTGGTGGTTGCAGCATGCCGCCACCCGTGAGCCTACCCACGGCACCTGGGTCCAGCGGCCCAGGATGGCCTGGATGGGACATCGCGCGCGGGATCGTCCTCTACACTGACGATAGCGGGTACGTACTTGACGGCTTCGGGGGGATCAACCAGTTCGGTGTCAATTCCTCGTCATACCCTCCGCCTGCCAGCGGAACTGCTTACTGGAGTGGCTGGGACATCGCGAGATCGATCGCCCTGGACCCAGACCACCTCGGCGGGCAGGTGATGGATGGCTACGGGGTTCTGCACCCCTTCTCGATCAACGGCAACGCGATAGCAACTCTCTCGGGGCCGACGTGGTCCTCCCAGGATTGGGACATCGCTCGTGGGGTGACCATGGTTGATGACAACGGAGGCTACATCCTTGACGGCTTGGGCGGGGTCCACGCCTTTGGTGATGCGCCGGGCCCGGCGTACGACAATGTTAGCTATCATTCCGGAACGGACGTTGCAAGCGGTATCAGCGCTGCCCCCTGTCCCGGGGCAAGAAGCTTCTGCGGGGCCGTCTACGCGGCTGGCGTGGGAACTCAGACGTTCGGCGCTCCCATGCCCTCGGCGACCACCGGCAGCACGACGAACGTCACGGCAAGCGCGGCGACGCTCAACGGGGCCGTCAGTGACAACGGCCTCGGTGCTGCGGGAATCGGAGCCACGAGCGCCGACTTCAACCTGAGCACGTCTCCGTCAGGGGCTGGCCAGAAGCCGGTAACAGCTTCTCTCGGCAGCTTCACCGGATCGACCAACGAGACGGCGCTCGTTACCGGTCTAACTCCAGGGGCCACATATTACTTCCAGGTTGCCGCGTGGAACATCGTTGGTACCACAGTTGGCTCTTGGATACCCTTTACGACGGTGGGTGCCCCCTCGGCGACAACCGGGAGTGCCACAAGTGTGACCCAGACGACGGCGACGCTCAATGGGACCGTCAACGACAACGGCTTCGGGGCGGTCGGGGGTGGCTCAACCAACTCCGACTTCAACCTCAATACTTCGCCGACCGGTTCTGGGGAGACGTACGAGCTGTCGTCTCAGGGAGCTTTCACCGGCTCAGCGAAGGAGACGGCGAGTATCACGGGTTTGATCCCGGGTACAACCTACTACTTCCAAGTTGCGGCGTGGAACGGCGCCGGCACTACGGCCGGCTTGTGGATACCATTTACGACACCTCCCGTCAGCCCTCCTTCGGCGACAACAGAGAGTGTGGCAAACGTCACGCAGACGACAGTTACGCTCAATGGTGAGGTGAACGACAATGGATACGGAACTGTGGGGCGGGGCGCCACGAGCTCTGATTTCAACCTCAACAAGTCTCCGACTGGAACTGGGGAGACGTACGAATGGGCGTCCCAGGGGGCGTTCACCGGATCGGCAAATGAGACGGCTAATGTCACGGGGCTGACCCCAAACACGACGTACTACTTCCAGGTGGCCGCCTGGAACGGAGCTGGCACGACGTTGGGCTCGTGGGTGCCATTCACCACGCCCGCCGTTGGCGCTCCGTGGGCGACGACCGGGAGTGCCACCAGCGTCACGGCGACAGGGGCGGTGCTTAATGGAACCGTCAGCGACGACGGTTACGGGGTGGCAGGAAGGGGCGCCACGACCTCGGATTTCAACATCAACACCTCTCCGGGCGGTTCTGGGGAGACGTACGAGTCGGCGTCGTTCCCTTCATTCAGCGGCTCGGCTAGTGAAACTGCGAGTGTCACTGGCCTGAGTCCCAGCACCACCTACTATTTCCAGGTCGCGGCGTGGAACGGGGCTGGAACCACGTTTGGTTCCTGGATCCCATTTACTACGCCTGCCGTAAGCGCGCCTTCAGCGATAACCGCGAGCGCAACGAATGTGACAGAGACAACGGCGACCCTTAATGGAGCCGTCAACGACAATGGATGCGGGGCTGCGGGAAGGGGATCGACGAGTTCGGATTTCAACCTCAGCACCTCTCCAACAGGAGCTGGCCAGACGCCTGAGGGGGCGTCACTCGGCAACTTCAGCGGGTCGGCCAATGAGATGGCCAGCGTCACGGGCCTGACCCCGAATACGACCTACTATTTTCAGGTTGCCGGCTGGAACGGCGTTGGTACCACGCTCGGCTCGTGGATCCGGTTCACGACGCTGAGCGTGCCTTCGGCCACCACCGCGACCGCGACGAGTGTCACCCCGACCACGGCGACACTGAACGGAGTGGTCAACGACAACGGGTTCGCGGCTGCCGGGATGGGATACACCAGTTCTGACTTCAATCTCAGCACGTCTCCGACAGGTGCCGGATATGCGGCCGAGCCAGCGTCGCCGGGTGCGTTCATCGGATCGGCGAGCGAGACTGCGAGCGTGACTGGGCTGGCCCCGGACACGACGTACTACTTCCAAGTTGCAGGGTGGAACAGTTCTGGCACCGCCTTTGGCGCGTGGATTCCGTTCACCACGAGTTGAGTTGGGCGGCCTCGTGCGGGATCGTGGCAATCACGCGAGGCGGCGGGAGACGCGGTTCGAATTCGTGACCCGCATCGCCAACGGTGCGTCGACGTGGTCGTTACTACGGTCGCGAGGGCTGGGACGACGTACTCGGCACCATCTCTCGTGATGGCGACGAGCACCAACACGGACATGGTGGTTGAGAGAGCCAACAACACGTCGGACTTCTACTGGGTCGGAGCTAGCGGCGGCTGGAACGCTATGGCGCCAGCAGGTGGTGGAGGAAGCACCTGGTCCGCCCCTGTGTTCACCGTCAGCTCAAGCATGAACAGTCTTGAGGTCGTGTCCGAAGGGGTCAGCAACTCTCTTGACTACTGCTCGATCATCAATGGCACTCCGGCGTGATCGGAGACCAACGTCTCTGGTGGGGGAACGACCGACTCGGGTCCAGCCAACTGGTGGAGTAGGGGTAGTCCATTGGGCGATCTCGCCCAGATGGGGCGGCGTACGGATGCGGTCGAACCCGCGGCCACCCTCTTGGCGAGGTAGTGGTCTGCCACCACGCGACGGCAGCAGCAGGCGCGGAGAGGCCTGTGGCTGAGAGCGGACCGTCACGCAATGGCCCGGGAGAACCTCCGGGCGCCGATCGCGACCCCGACGATGGCGAGCGCCGCCATGATCGCGAGGCCCTTCCAGACGTCGATGGAGCCGCCGTTGCCGTTGAAGACGTCGCGGGCGGCGGTGACGGCGTAGGAGAGCGGGTTGACCTTGGCGATGTCCTGCAGCCACTGGGGTGCCAGCTGCAGGGGCAGCAGGACGCCGCTCAGGAGCAGCAGGGGGAGTGAGAGGGTGAAGACGAGCGGCGCATAGGAGTTCTCGTCCTTGAGGGCGAGCGCCGCCGCGTAGGCGAGCGAGGACATCCCCAGGCCGATGAGGGCGACCAGTCCGAGCATGACGATCACTCCGACGAGGGTCGGCTTGAGGCCAAAGGGGATGGCGAGCAGCAGCAGGATGAGCGACTGGATGAGCAGGGTGAGGAGGTCGCGGCCGGCGCGGCCGAGCAGCAGCGCCAGGCGGCTGACCGGGGTGACCCGGAAGCGCTCGATCACCCCCGACCTCAGCTCGTCGATCAGGCCAAAGCCGACGCCGCTCGCGCCGAAGAGGCCGAGCTGGATCAGCAGGCCGGGGACGAAGACGTTGTAGGCGCCTCCCGGTGGGAATCCGGGGATGTGCACCAGCGACTTGAGCAGGGGCGCGAAGAGGAGCAGGTAGAGGACCGGCTGGATGACGCCGATGATCACCCATGCCGGGTTGCTGATGAAGATGAGGAAGTAGCGGCCAAACATCAGCCAGGTGTCGCGCAGCAGCTTCACGATCTGTACTCCATCGGGAACGGGATCACCTCGGTCATGGCGCCGTCTCGCGGAGAGAGCGCCCGGTCTTGCGGAAGAAGACGTCATCCAGGCTCGGGCGGTGCAGGGAGAGCGTGGTCAGGGTCACCCCCGCACCGTCGAGCAGCCGGATGATCTGGGGCAGCGCGGTCTCGCCGGCGTCGACGTAGAGACGGAGGTCGCCCTCCTCCTCGGTCAGCTCCCGGATGAATTCCTGCCCCTTGAGGACGTCGCGCGCCCTGTCGGTCGGGCCTTCGGGGCCCACCAGCACGATGTCGCCGGCAACCTCGCGCTTCAGCTCCTCGGGCGTGCCCTCGGCGACGATCTTGCCGTGGTCGATGATGGCGATGCGATCGCAGAGCGCGTCGGCCTCCTCCAGGTAGTGGGTGGTGAGGAAGACCGTGGTGCCTGATTCGCGCAGCCTGCGCACCTCGTCCCACATCCGGGCCCGGCTCTGGGGATCGAGACCGGTGGTCGGCTCGTCCAGGAAGAGGAGGTCGGGCAGGTGCATGAGCCCGATGCCCACGTCGAGGCGGCGCTTCTGGCCGCCGGAGTAGGTCTTGGTCTTGCGGTCGCCGCAGTCGGTGAGCTCCAGGGTCTCGAGCAGCTCCGCCGCCCGCCTGTCGGCCGCGGTCCGGCTCATCCCGTAGAGGCGACCCTGGATGACCAGCTCGCGGCGGCCGGTCACCTCGGAGTAGCTGCTCCCCTCCTGGCTCACGTAGCCGATCCGCTGGCGCACCTTGGCAGGCTCGTGGCGGAGGTCGCAGCCGGCGACCGTCGCCTCGCCGCTCGTGACCGGGAGGAGGGTGGAGAGCATCCGGAGGGTCGTCGTCTTGCCGGCCCCGTTGGGCCCCAGGAAGCCGAAGGTCTGGCCTCCGGCCACGTCCAGGTCGACGCCGGCAACCGCCTCGACCGCCCCCCTTCTGCCTTTGAAGGTACGGCGCAGGGCTCGGGTGTGAATCATCGGTGGCTCTCCCTCTGGACGGCTATGGCTGCTCGGGGTCGGAGACCTTCCCCTGGTGGTGTCGTCGCCGCGCGATCTCATGATCGTGCATGACATCGAAATGGGCGCGCAGGCTCTCCTCGTCCCAGGTCAGGCGGCCTGAGCGCATGTCCTCCAGCAGGGACATCACCCAGCGCAGCTCGGCGTCCCGCAGCACCCGGTCGTGCTCGTCCTCGAGGAGGACCACCCGGGGAAGGTGCAGCTCCTGCTGGAAGGCCTTGGACGCCTCGTCGCGGGCGGCCAGCGCGGCCCGCAGCTCCACGACCCGATGCTGCAGGGCGTCGACCGCCCGCTTCTGGGGCAGGTAGGCGAGCAGTCCCACAGCGGCGGTGAAGACGAGGTGCTCGCGGGCGGGGCGTGCCAGGACGTCCTGGAGCCAGTCCTCGAGTGCCTCCTCGCCGTCGGCGGTGATCCGGTACACGGTCCGCTCCGGCCGTCGCCCCTCCCGGGTGGTCTCGACCGGCTCGATCCAGCCGGCCGCCTCCAGCTCCTCGATGGCCCGGTAGAGGGCGCGGGTCCTGCCCTCGGCGTACTCCTTGTGCCGGTCGTGCATCAGCCGCTGCATCTCGTACGGGTGGAGGGGGCGCTCGCGGAGCAGGGCCAGCGCGGTGAGGGCGATGGTTCCCTGCGGGGGCCTTGTTATGCGCTGCGACATATTGCGAAACGCACTATAGCAGGTTGTCGTGAACGGTCAAGTGGGCCTTGCTGGGCCGGTCCGCCGCCGTCCGGCCGTGCCTGCCCCGGCCTGTCCGCCGCCATGGAGCGGCGGGGTGCCCTCTGGCAGCCGTCCGACCCTGACGGTGTGGTGACCGCCCAGCGTGGTTCAGCAGTCCGTCCCGCGCGGCTTCGCACGCGCGAGCATGTCCCGAAATCACCCGTGGGGGTGATTGACATGCCGCCGCGAACCGCGCGTAATCGATGGTGTCACCGTCCTGTCGAGGGTGCGGTCAAGGATGACCGACATCAGCGAAAACCCAAGCGGGGCAGCGGCGATCCATCGGCCAACCGCACCGTCGGGCAAGAGGAGGATGCATGTACCCGTACATGGAATCTCGCCGGACGACCGATCTGCTATGCATCCTCGCGCCGTCAACGTCGGCGATCCACTCCTGAGCAACCAACCTCTCACATTCGGTAGCGACACACCTCGCTTCTCCTAAAGGTGGTGGGGGGAGCGAGGCGGCCGGTCGGCGCCTGACGCCGACCGGCCACCGGCGGGGAGATGGCGGCCGGCCTCGGCGGGTGATCCGCGCCGGGCCCCGGTAGAATCCCGTCGATGGACCTCGACGCCGCCAGCCTGCAGGCCGTCGAGACGGTGCGGCGCTGGGAGGCCGGCTGGCCCGCCGTCAGCCCGCACCCCTCCACGGCGGTCACCCCGGAGCGGGCGCAGCGGGTGCTGGAGGAGCTGGGCCGGCGGCTGGGGGACAACTACCCCTTCTTCCACCCGAGCTACGCCGGCCAGATGCTCAAGCCGCCTCATCCGGCGGCGGCCGCCGCCTATCTGATGACGATGCTCATCAATCCCAACAACCATGCCCTCGACGGGGGGCCGGCGACCGCCGCGCTGGAGCGGGAGGCCGTGTCGTCAGTCGCCGCGATGTTCCACTGCCCGGCGGGCTTCCTCGGCCACCTCACCTCGAGCGGGACCATCGCCAACCTCGAGGCCCTCTTCGTCGCCCGCGAGCTGAGGCCGGGGACGGCCGTCGCCTTCAGTGAGGAGGCCCACTACACCCACGAGCGGATGTGCCGGCTGCTCGGCGTCCGTGGGGTCCGGGTGCCGGTCGATGCGGGCGGACGGATGGACCTCGACGCGCTGGAACAGCTGCTGCGGACCGACACCATCGGCACCGTCGTGCTGACCGCCGGGACCACCGCGCTGGGGGCGGTCGACCCCATCGACCGGGCACTCGCGCTGCGCGAGCGGTACGGGGTGCGCCTCCACGTGGACGCCGCCTACGGCGGCTTCTACTCGATCCTCGGCTGGGCCGGGTCCGAGGGCATCCCCGCCGCGCCCTTCCGCGCCATCGCGGCGTGCGACTCGGTCGTCGTGGACCCGCACAAGCACGGCCTCCAGCCCTACGGCTGCGGCTGCGTGCTCTTCCGGGATCCGTCGGTCGGCCGCTTCTACGTCCACGACTCCCCCTACACCTACTTCACCTCGTCGGAGCTGCACCTCGGCGAGATCTCGCTGGAGTGCTCCCGGGCCGGGGCCGCCGCCGCAGCCCTCTGGACCACCCTCCAGCTCTTCCCGCTCACCGCCGACGGGCTGGGGGCGATCCTCGGGGCCTGCCGCCGGGCGGCCGTCGCCTTCGCCCGCCTGATCGGGGACTCGGATCACCTCCGCCTCTACCAGGAGCCCGAGCTGGACATCGTCGGCTACTTCCCCTGTAGCGAGGGGATGACCGGGGCGGACATCGATGTCGCCAGCCAGAACCTCTTCGAGCGGGCGATGGCGGCCGAGGACCCCGTCTACCTGAGCGTGGCGCGGGTCACCGCCGCGAGCCTCCACCGCCGCCATCCCGACATCGAGACGGGG
>JBEKAP010000100.1:0-8295 GCA_050015875.1 Candidatus Dormibacteria bacterium
CCGCCGGTATCGCTGGGGCAACGCGACCCTGGACGAGTTCCTCGCCTGCATCGAGGCCGCCTCGGGGCGCGACCTCGCGCCCTGGTCGGCGGAGTGGCTGCGCACCGCCGGGATGAACACGCTGCGTCCCGAGATCGAGGTCTCCGAGGGGCGGATCGTGAGCTTCGCGATCGCGCAGTCGGCGGCCGCCGCGCACCCCACACTGCGCTCGCACCATGTGCGCGTCGGCCTCTACCGGCTGGAGGGAGGAGGTCTCGTCCGCTACCGGCTCGTCGACTGCGAGGTGCGCGGCGCGCTCACCCCGGTCGCTGAGCTCGCCGGCGAGGGGGCCCCCGACCTGGCCGTGGTCAACGACGACGACCTCACCTTCGCCAAGCTCCGCTTCGATCCCACATCGCTCAGGACCACGCTCGAGAACCTGGGCGGTCTCGCCGAACCGCTGCCCCGCTCGCTCTGCTGGGCGGCGCTGTGGGACATGACCCGCGACGCCGAGCTGCCCACCCGCGACTTCGTCGCCGCGGTCCTCCACCACGCCAGGGTGGAGACCGAGGTCACCGTGCTGGAGCGGCTGCTCAGCCAGGCCCTGGCGGCCATCGACCAGTTCGGTGACCCCGCCAATCGCGAGGCGGCGCGCGCCGGGGTGTCCGGCACGGCCTGGGACCAGCTGGGGGCGGCGGAGCCGGGCAGCGACGTCCAGCTCACCTGGGCACGCGCCGCCATCGCCGCGGCCGATTCCCCCGATGATCTCGACCGGCTGGAGCGCCTGCTCGACGGCACCCAGAGCGTCGCCGGGCTGGCCATCGACAACGACCTCCGCTGGATGATCGTGGGCCGGCTCGCCTGCCTCGGCCGCGACACCGGGCCACGCATCGAGTCCCAGCTCGCCGCCGACGACACCGACTTCGGCCGCCGGCGCGCCGCAGCGTGCCGGGCCGCACAGCCGGACGCCGCGGCCAAGCGCTCGGCCTTCGACCAGGTCGCCGCCGGTGCCGACCTGCCGCTCCAGACCCAGAACGCCCTGATGGGGGGCTTCGGCGTGGGGCCCTTCGCCGTCGGCGGATTGATCCAGTGGGGCGACCGCCAGGCCGCTCTGCTGCGCCCCTACGTAGAGCGATGGGTGGAGGCGGTCCCCGGCTTCTGGGCACGGCGCAGCACCGAGGAGGCGGAGAACTTCACCGAGTTCCTCTACCCGCGGCAGCTGGTCGAGCCGGAGACCCTCGCCGCCGCCGATCGAGCCCTGGAGGCGATCCAGGCGTCCGACCTTCCCGAGTCGACGCGGCGGACCGCCTCGCGACCGATCGTCGAGGGCAAGGACGGGACCGAGCGGGCCATGCGCGCCCGCGCCTGTGACATCGCCGCGTCACGCCGCTGATTTCCGGCCGGCTCGGCCTCGGCTTGTGCGCCTGCTCGGTCAGCGCGAGCCCAGGGACCCCTCCGCCACGAGCGACGTCTCGTACCCGCACGGGAGCTCCGCGGGGATCTCCGGTGAGCTGACCCGGCCGTAGATGGAGAGCAGCCGGTCCACCATCCGCTCCCAGGAGAAGGTGGCGGCGCGGCGGCGGGCGGCCTCCCCCATCCGCTCCCTACCGGCCTCGTCGTGCAGGATCTGGGAGATGGCGGCGCAGTAGTCGCGCGGTTCGCGGCCATCGACCAGGAGGCCTGTCTCCTCGTCGGCGACCACCTCGGGGAGGCCGCCGACCCGAGACGCCACCACCGGCGTGCCCTGCGCCTGCGCCTCCAGGGCGACCAGGCCGAAGGTCTCCACCCTCGACGGGACCACGCAGACGTCCGCGAGTGCGTAGTAGCGGGCCAGGCGGTCGTGGGGCACCGCCCCGAGGAAGCGAACCCGGTCCCCGATGCCGGCCCGCTCGGCGAGCCGCTCCAGCCGCCGCCGCTCCCCGCCGTGGTTGGCGCGGGCTCCGTCGCCGCTGTCCTCGCCGATGAAGAGGCAGACGACGTCCTGGAGATGAGGGTCGCGATCCATCTCGGCGATCGCTTCGATCAGGGTGTCCGCACCCTTGAGCGGCTCGAGGCGGCCGGCGAAGAGGACCACCCGGCGCCCCTCGACCTCCAGCTGGCCGCGCAGCGCGGCGACCGCGCCCGCCTCCGCCGGGTGGAGGTCGACCCCGGGCTCGGCGACACAGATCCGGTCCTTGCTCGCCCCGTACAGCCGCACCAGCTCCCGACCCTCGGCCCGGCTCATGGCCACGATACGGTCGCAGGCGGCGGCCAGCTCCTCCTCGACGGCTGCGCGCTGGAAGTCCGGGGGCAGACCCGCCGCGGCCTTCATCCGGGCGAGCGAGTGAAAGGACTGCACCCAGGGGATGCCGAGCCGCTCACGGACCCGGCGCGCGGGCGGGCCACTCAGCCAGTAGTGGGCGTGGATGAGGCGGTAGCTGCGCCTCTCCGACGCGGAGTGGGCCAGCATGGCGTCGGCGAAGGGGTCGAGCAGCTCCACCAGCTCGTCCTTGGGGAGCGGCCGGGGCGGGCCCACGTCGAGAAGGACGAGCCGGCTCCCCGGCGCGATCAGCCGCTCGGCGGGAATATTCGGATCCTCGCGGCGGACAAAGACGTCGGTCGGCACCCCGCGCTCCGCGAGACCCTCGCAGAGGCGCCGGACCCCGAGATTCATCCCGCCGTTCTCGCCCCGTCCCAGCTCGCTGAGAGGGGAGGCGTGAACCGAGAAGACGGCGATGGCGCGGCCACTCGGCGCGGTCATGTTCCCAAGTCTAGCCAGGGACCCCCACCCCACCGGCACTGCCACCCCGGGGGCCGAAGGTCCCGACCTCCCGCGGCCGCCACCCGCCGGTCAGATCCCGGCTCCCGCCGTGTGCCCGCCGGGCGGGCCCTCGGCGCTCCCCGCCTGCCACCCGCGCGCCGCCACCAGGTCCCACCACGCCCTCTCCGCCTCGACCATCAGCACCGCGGGATGGAGGTTCACGGTGGTACAGCAGTGGGCCGGGATGACGAGGAGACGGTCACCGATGCGCAGCCCGGTCCGGCTCCCGCTGGCGACGAGCATGCCGTGCTCCTCGCTCATCCGCTCCAGTACCAGGTCATGGTGCCCTACCACGATCCCGTAGCCGCGGAGCAGGGAGAGGCGCGCGTCCGCGGCGAGCGCCTTGGACCCGGCGTCGACGACGGCGCGGTCCGCGGCGGGGGTGGAGACCACGGTGGCCACCACGCCGAGGGCGCACGCCTCCATGGTCATGGCGCCGAGGACCACCTGCTGGGCGTCGCCGTAGACGTAGGAGCCCGGCCGCATCTCGGTGGGCCCGGCCTCGGTCCACGAGGCGGTGGGCGTCGAGCCGACACTCAGCTCGCGCACCGCGATGCCGGCGCCACGGAGCCGCGCGGCCGTCTCCAGCATCCGCCGGCGCTCGGCGTCGGCGATCTGACCCAGCTCGGCCCGGTCGGCGACCGCGTAGGCATGGCCGGGGAAGGTGAGCAGCCCCCGGAACCGCTCCGCCCCGACGGCGGCGATCAGCGCCGTCACACCGGTCACGGTGTCCGTCCCCGGCGCTGTGCCCACCCGGTGGTGCCCACTGTCCAGCTCCCAGAGCACCTCGACCCGGTCGGGAAGCGCGGCGGCCACCTCGACGCTGTCCAGGCTCACCGCGAGCCGCCCGACCCGCTCCGCCAGCGCCGCCAGCCGGCGCAGGCGCAGCTCCCCCACCGGTGGGAAGGCGATGAGGAGGTCGCCCGCTCCAGCGCTGGCGAACACCTCGGCCTCGGTGAGCGTCGCCGCGGTCAGCCCGGTCGCACCGTGCGCGAGCTGGCGACGGGCGACGAACGCGCTCTTGTGGGTCTTGGCGTGAGGCCGGAGCCCGAGGCCGAGAGCGGTGGCACGGGCTCGCATGGCGACGAGGTTGGCCTCCATGGCGGCCACGTCCACCACCGCAACCGGGGTCTCGACGGCTTCCGCGGCGGCGAGCACCCGCTCGGCGTCCATCAGCCGGCTCGCCGCAGGAGCGGCCGCACCCGCCTCGTCATTCGGGCCAGTACTGCTCCTCGTGGACGGCCGCGGCCTCGAAACCGCCCCGGCGCAACGCGCCCTTGACGTTGTCGATCATCTGCGGATTGCCGCAGATGAAGGCAGAGGCCGTGCCGGGCAGCAGCCCGAGCCGGTCGGCATGCTTGCGCACCACGTCCTCGACCCGCCCGCGCTCACCCTTCCACTCGGGATCGACCCACGGCCGGCTGATGGTCGGCACGTACTCGAACCAGTCCAGCCTCCGCTGGCAGTCCCGCATCTCGTCCAGGTAGGCGAACTCGGAGGAGACGCTCGCCCCGTGGAGGAGAAACACGGTGCCCTCGGGAGCCCACTCGCCGCGCTCCTGCCGCCGGATCAGGGTGCGGAGGCAGGAGAGGAAGGGCGCGATCCCGGTGACCGTCGCCACGAAGATGTGGGCGTTGCCCGCGACCGGCGCCTCCTTGAGGAAGAGGCCCTTGCAGCGGCGCCGGATCGGCAGCTCGGCGCCGACGGGCTGCGCGTACAGGGGTACGGTCAGCTCGCCATCCGGGACCCGCTCCACGAACAGCTCGATCTGGTCCTCCTCCGGCGAGGAGCAGATCGAATAGGGCCGTTCGACGAGCTTGGCTCCGACGGGCAGGGCCAGGGTGCAGTACTGCCCGGGCCGGTACCCGAGCTCGAAGTCGGTGGCGATCCGCATCACCCAGAGACCTTCGGCGGCCTCCCGGCGGCTCACGATGGTCGCGGTGCCGAACTTGGTGGGGTCGATGGTGGGGGCGGGCTCGATCATCGGAGGTCAGTGTAGGCCCTGCACGGCCACGGTTCGCCTGGGGGGCGCCCTGGTCGCGACCCGGGATCACGGGGGGGTGCGGGCGGCCCGGCTCAGACCTTCTCGGGGTCCACGAGCAGGAGGCGGACCGTGCTGGTCGCCAGCTCGCGGCCGTCCTCCGCGTCCCGCATGGTCACCGCCCACTGGTGGACCCGGCGTCCGGCGTGCCGCACCGTCGCCTCGGCGTCGACCCGCTGGCCGGCGCGCGCGGTGCGGAGGAAGCTGGTGTGATTCTCCAGCCCCACCGCTCCCCGGCCGGAACCGTCGCTCCCGGCCGCCGCCATCGCCCCGATCGATGCCAGGGTCTCGGCGACGGCGGCGTACACGCCGCCGTGCACCAGGCCGTACGGCTGGAGGTGCCGCTCGCCGATCTCGAGGTGGGCGGTGACCCGCGTCGGGGTGACCTCGTCGAATTGGAGGCCGAGGAGACCGATGAATCCCGCGGCGGGATCGAAGCGGCCGAGCGGCTCGGGGAGCGCGTTCACCCGAGGCGCACCGCCTGGGGAGCCCGAGCCATCTCGACGTGGTAGCGCTCCGCGAACGCGCGCAGCGATGGGGTGATGGGTTCGTCCAGCTGGCTGCGACCCTCGAGCGACTCCGCGGTCTTGAGCCCATGACCGGTGATGTACGCGACGACGGTCTCGTCGCCCTTCCACCGGCCCGACTCGGCGAGGCGGCGCAGCACGGCGACGGTGACCCCGCCGGCGGTCTCGGCGAACACCCCCTCGGTGCGGGCGAGCAGCTCCACGGCGTCCAGGATCTCGTCGTCGGTGACGCTCTCGACCACTCCCCCGCTCTTGCGCGAGGCGCGGATGACGTCCTCCCCATCGGAGGGGCTGCCGATGGCGAGGGAGCGGGCGACGGTGTCGGGGCGGCGGACCGGGACCACCGGGTGGTTGCCGGTGAAGGCGTCGGCGACCGGCGCGCAGCCGGATGCCTGGGCACCGGTCAGCCGGGTGTGGGGCGGCCCGCCGACCAGGCCGAGGTCGACCAGCTCGCGGATCGCCTTCTCCGCCTTGACGAACTGGGAGCCGGAGGCGATCGGGATGACGATCTCGTCGGGCAGGCGCCAGCCGAGTTGCTCTACGGTCTCGTAGGTGAGGGTCTTGCTGCCCTCGCTGTAGAAGGGCCTGACGTTGATGTTGCAGAAGGCCCAGGGGACCTCGTCGGCGAGCTCGCTGCCGAGGCGGTTGGCGTCGTCGTAGGTGCCATTGACCCGCACCAGGGTGGGCCGGAACACCGCGGTGGTCGCGCTCTTGGCGGACTCGAGGTCGGCCGGGATGATGATCACCGCCCTCATCGCGGCGTGGGCGGCGTAGGCGGCGACGGCATTGGCCAGGTTGCCGGTGCTGGCGCAGGCGAGGGTGTCGAAGCCGTGCCCGCGCGCCCAGCTGGCGGCAACGCTCACCACCCGATCCTTGAAGGAGTTGGTCGGGTTCTGGGTGTCGTTCTTCAGGTAGAGGTTGCGCAGGCCGAGCAGGTCGCCCAGGTTGCGGGCGCGGATGAGCGGGGACCAGCCCTCGCCCAGGGTGATGGGCTCCAGCTCGTCCTCGACCGGCAGCAGGTCGCGGTAGCGCCAGATGCTCGCCGGGCCCGCCTCGATGCTGCTGCGGGAGACCCGCCGCGCGATCTCGGCGTAGTCGTAGGCGACCTCGAGGGGGCCGAAGCAGTTGTCGCAGGCGTGGGTGGCCGCGATCGGGGTGGTGGAGCCGCAGGCGCGGCAGCGTAGGGAGAGTATTCGCTCGCTCATGTGATGAACCTCAGGTTGCGGAGGATGTCAGATCACGCGTGCGGGGCGGTCAGGCCGCCCCGGCGCATTCGCATCCCCGCGAACCCGCTGGCGCCCGGACGTGGCAGCGGCCGCATCGAGGGCGCGTCAGATCTCCACATGATGGCTCTGAAGTCTAGCGGCATCGAGCCTGGGGGCTGAGTCTCGGTGGCCGCGCCGGCCTGCGGGCCCTCGCCTCTCGTGAGGTCAGAACATCCTCTCCACGGCTGTCCGCACCACCCCGGGGGCCGCGGCGCGGACGACGGCCGCCAGCCCGTAGTAACGGGGGGAGTAGCGCTCTGCCCTCCGATGCACGGCGCAGTCGACGATCGCCTCCGCCACCCCCCGGTCGCTGCCGATCAACCAGCGCCAGACGGGGTGGTCGCGCATCCCCTCGGCGGGGAAGCCCTCGGTGGGGACGAATCCGGGCAGCACCAGCCCGACGTGGACACCGTGGCCGCGCTCCTCGCCGTGCAGAGCGTCGGTCCACCCGCAGAGGGCGAACTTGCTCGCCGCATACGCACCCGCACCCGCCCGGGCCACCCGCCCGGCCGTGCTCGCAACATTGACGATGGAACTGGGAGCGCACCGCCGCAGCAGGGGGAGCAGCGCCTCGGTGAGCCGCACCTGGGCATCGAAGTTGAGCTCCATGGTCCGGGCCACATTGGCCCAGCCCGCCTCGGCGAAGCGCCCGCCCCAGCCGGCGCCGGCATTGTTGACCAGGGCGTCGAGCCTGCCGTGACGCTCCTCGACCACCGCCGCGATGTGGCTCGGGGCCCCGGGCGCGGTCAGGTCCGCGGCGATCACCGTCGCACCGCCGATCTCGCGCGCGAGGGCTTGGAGACGCTCCTCCCGTCGCGCCACGAGGACCAGCTCGGTGCGTGACATCTCCGCGAAGCGGCGGGCGGTCGCGGCGCCGATCCCGCTGCTGGCCCCGGTGACGAGGACGACGCGTGGCATCTCGGAGGCAGTCTACCGGCCCTACCGGCCCGCCACGGGCCACGCGGCCGTGAACCTCGGCCTGCCCGCATGAACGATCACCGGGGGTGCGCAGGCTGAGGGTGCCGGGAGGAGAGGCCTCCTGAGCCCCACTTCGACAAGGGGAAACCCCGATGTTCCAGCGCCCGCCACGTGCTCTACTCATGCCATGGACGACGACCCCCGCATCCCACACGACCCTCCGGGGAACCGTACCCAAGCGCTTCGTCCACCCATCAGGGGCTGGCGGGCGGCGCTCGGTGGCTGCGGGTGCGCCCTGCTCATTCTCGACCTGGCTTTGGCGGTGGTGAGCGTCTGTCTCTGGCAGCTACTCGGCACCTTCACCCCCACCCCGGTCGCGTTCCTGTTCTACGCGGTGCTCACCGGAATGGGCGTCTCCGCGGTCGTCGCCGCCCTCCGACGGCCGGGCGCCGCGCGGGCGTCGGTGCGCCGGCCCGGACCGGAGGCGCCGCGGCCCTGGATGCCCTAGCCGCTCAGAGCACGGATGGTCGGAGCCAGCGCCAGGTCGCGGCTCCCGCCCTCCTGGCCAGTGGACCTGCCCGAGCTGAGGCTGCGTGGTATTTTCGTCTTGACCATGCGAACGCGTGTTTGGTATAATCGGGGACGATGACCGTCAGAGAGGTGGGGCTTCCTGGGGGCGTCGGCGAGCAGCTCGCCGCCGTCGGTGCCGTGCTCGACCGCTTCCGCGCCCGGCCCCGGGGTGGGCGGCGGGGCGAGGTGGTCCGC
>JBEKAP010000101.1:0-8292 GCA_050015875.1 Candidatus Dormibacteria bacterium
GGCGCTCTTCGACGTCGGCGCCCTGCTCTGCCGCCGGCGCGCCGTCGCCTGCGGGCGCTGCCCGCTCGCCCCGGAGTGCGCCTCGCGCGCCCGACTGGCGGCGGGGGCGGAGGCACCGCCCCGCAAGCAGGCGCCCTACGTGGGCAGCATGCGCCAGCTCCGGGGCGCCGTCCTGCGCTCCATGCTCGCTCAGCCCGGCCTGAGCGTGGGGGCGCTGGAGCGCGCCGTCGCCGCGGTCCCCGCGGCCGGCCGTCCCGGGGCGGTTGTGGAGGCGCTCGCCTCCCTCCGCCGCGAGGGGCTGCTCGACACCTGACTCGCCAGAATGGCGCTGTGGCGACGATCTCCCCCTACCTGGACGCGGTCCGGGAGGAGCTGCTTGCCCGGGCCAGCCTCAGCTTCGCCCCCGACCGCGATCTGCCCCCGGCGCCGGCGCGGCACGCCGAGGCCGGAGCCGGGCCGCGAGTCCTCTTCGTCGGCTTCCCCTCCGACTACTCGCTCGCCTTCCTGCTCGGGCTGCTCCAGCTCGATGTCCACGTCTGCGGGATCGTCACCTCACCCGGTGCCCACCCGGCCATCCTCGGGGACAACGCGCTGAGCCGGATCGCCGATCACCTCGGCGTTCCCCTCCTCCGCACCTGGCGGATCAATGACGACCACAGCCGCATCGACCTCGCCGGGCTGCGCGCCGACGCGGCGGTCATGGCCAGCTTCAATCAGATCGTCAATGCCCCCACCCTGCGCATCCCCCGTCACGGCTTCATGAACATCCACCCCTCGCTGCTGCCCCACTACCGGGGACCGGAGCCGGTCTACTGGGTCATCGCGGACGGGACGGAGCGGACCGGCATAAGCCTCCATCGGGCCGTCGCCAAGGTCGATGCGGGGCCGCTCCTCGCCCAGGCCGAGATCGCCGTCGATCCTCGCGACACCTCGGGGACCCTGACCCGGCGGCTGGTCGGAGCCGGTCTGCCGCTGCTCGGCGGCGCGGTGACGGCCCTGCTGGAGGATGCCTCGGGGACCCAGCCCGATCTTCACCTGGGCAGCTACCGCCCGTCGGTCGGCCACCGGCGCCTGGACGAGGCTCCGAGCGCCGAGGCAGCCGAGCGCATGGTGCGTGCCGGGGTGCCCAACATGCCGGCCTGGACGAGGGTGGCGGGAGAGGCCGTGTACGTCCTCGCGGCGCAGATCCGCGATACCGGGACGGCCGGACCGGACCGGGCGCCGCTCATCTCCTTCCCGGATGGCGAGCTGGCCCTCCTCTCCGTCTCCCCGAGCTGCCACTGCCACCATGACGTCGAGGACTGCCCGCATCGCGAGGACGCCCGAGCGCGCTGAGCGTCGCCGGGCGTGCCGCTTCAGCGATCGCCATGTCACCATGGCACCGGTGACCAGCGACGCGCTCTCCAACCTTCCCTGGGCGGTGACCCGCGCCGAGTTCCTGAGGACGGCGCGCGACACCGGCAGCGATGGCGCCTGCCTGGTGTTCGTGATCTCGGACGAGATCCCGCCGGGCGCCCGAGCCGGCTACGCGCAGCTGATCATCGCCTACGCCCGGGCCAACGAGCCGGTGACCATCGACCGCGACGGCACCTCGGCCCTGCTCATCACCGAGGGTGGCACCGAGGCCGGCGGGACCGTCGCCGAGCGGATCTTCGGGCTGATGCGGCGCATCTCGCTGGAGACCACCATCCGGGCAGGGGTGGCCGCCCTCGACGGCGATCCCGAGGCGGCCATCGCCGTCGCCCGCGGCCGTGCCGAACGGGCGGATCCGGCCTCGGCGCTGCTGGAGGGCTGACTCCGCCCGGTGCGGCCGGCGCCTCGGCCGGTGGCCAACCAGGTATCCTCGGCCTTCGCACTGGAGGGCGCCACCGGGCAGATGCCGCGAGAGCGCCGATGGGGCGGCGTGCCGAGGTAGCTCAGTTGGTAGAGCACGGGTCTGAAAAACCCGGTGTCCCCAGTTCGATTCTGGGCCTCGGCACCACGCTCACCAACCCTCTCCTGCTTGGCCCCTCCCCGATGGTCAGAGTGCCTCAGCCTCTCCCCGGGTCAGCCTGGCGGAGAGCCCGCCGGCCAGGGCGGCGATGAACTCCTCAGTGGTCAGCCAGCCGGCACCACCACCCTTCAGGAGGGCAAGGTCCTTGGTCATGCTGCCCTGCTCCACGGTGCTGATGCAGACCTCCTCCAGCGTCTCCGCGAAGCGGATGACATCGGGCGTCCCGTCCAGGCGACCCCGGTGGGCCAGGCCCCTGGTCCAGGCGAAGACGGAGGCGATGGGATTGGTCGAGGTGGGCTCGCCCCGCTGGTGCTGCCGGTAGTGTCGGGTGACCGTGCCGTGGGCTGCCTCCGCCTCCATGGTGCGGCCATCGGGGGTGAGCAGCACGCTGGTCATGAGGCCGAGGGAGCCGAAGCCCTGGGCGACCGTGTCGGATTGCACGTCGCCGTCGTAGTTCTTGCAGGCCCACAGGTATCCACCCTCCCACTTGAGGGCGGCCGCGACCATGTCGTCGATCAGCCGATGCTCGTAGGTGAGCCCGCGCGCGTTGAACTGCGGCCTGAACTCTGCGTCGAACACCTCCTGGAAGAGATCCTTGAAGCGGCCGTCGTAGGCCTTGAGGATGGTGTTCTTGGTAGAGAGATACACGGGGTAGCCGCGCTCCAGCGCGTAGCGGAAGCAGGTCCGCGCGAAATCGCGTATGGACGCGTCGTAGTTGTACATGGCCATGGCGATCCCCGGTCCCTCGAAGCGTGCGACCTCGCGCTCGACGGGCTCCCCACCCGACTCGGGCACGTAGGTGATCGTCACCCGACCGGGGCCCGGAACCACGAAGTCGGTGGCGCGGTACTGGTCGGCGTGGGCGTGACGGCCAATCACGATCGGTTTGGTCCAGCCGGGCACCAGCCGGGGAATGCTGCGGATGACGATCGGCTCGCGGAAGATGACCCCACCCAGGATGTTGCGGATCGTGCCGTTGGGAGATGGCCACATTCGCTTGAGGCCAAACTCCCTGACCCGGGCCTCGTCGGGGGTGATGGTCGCGCACTTGACGCCCACCCCATGCTCGGCGATCGCGTGCGCGGCCTCGACCGTCACCGTGTCGTCCGTCAGATCGCGGTTCTGGATGCTGAGGTCGAAGTAGCGAAGGTCGACGTCAAGGTGGGGGAGGATGAGCTGGTCCTTGATCAGCTGCCAGATGACCCGGGTCATCTCGTCGCCATCGAGCTCGACGACAGGATTGGCCACTCTGACCTTGGCCATGCCTCTCTCCCTCTCCATCGGTGCCCTGCTCCCATCCGGCCGGCGCCACCGGCCCGCGCGGCCGTGAGCGCGGGTGCGCCCGCCGCCGAGGTGCAAATCATGCCACCCGACCGCTTCGCGGCCCTCGTCGTCCCCCACCGCATCGGGGACCGGGCCGAATCTCGACGTCCCGGAGGTTCCTCGCCTCCACCCGGCAGGATGTGGGGCCAACCTGGAGCCGGCGGAGGGCTGACCTCGTCGGGCTGCCACCCGGTGCGCGCTCCCCCGCCCGGCGGGAGGCTCTAAACTCAGGAGGCCGGTCTCGCCGAGATCCCCGGCATCCAGGTGGTCCGCGTCTGACGGGCTGCACCCGCTGGCCCAGAACACCAGATGCACTGAATCGGAAACCCCTCCCCCATGCCTGTCATCGAGCGCAACGACATCCGCAACGTGGCGATCATCGCCCACATCGACCACGGCAAGACGACACTCATCGACGCCCTGCTCAAGCAGACCCACAGCTTCGCCGACCACGAGCAGATCGGTGAGCTGATCATGGATTCCAACGACCTGGAGAGGGAGCGGGGCATCACCATCCTCGCCAAGAACACCTCGATCCGGTATCACGACGTCACCCTGAACGTCATCGACACACCCGGCCACGCCGACTTCGGCGGGGAGGTGGAGCGGGTGCTCTCGATGGCCGATGGCTGCCTCCTGCTGGTGGACGCCGCCGAGGGACCGATGCCCCAGACCCGGGTCGTCCTCCGCCAGGCCCTGCAGCTCGGCCTCCGGCCGGTGATCGTCATCAACAAGCTGGACCGGACCAACGCAGACCCCAGCCTGGCCCTGGAGGCCACCCATGACCTCCTCCTGGAGCTGGCCACCGACGCCTCCCAGCTCGACGCCCCGGTGATCTTCGCCACCGGCCGGTCGGGGACCGCCACCGCATCGCTCAACGTCCCGGGCGTCAACCTCGAGCCGCTCCTCGACGCCATCGTCGCCCACGTCCCCGCCCCCCGCGGAGATCCGGACCTCAGCCTGCAGCTGCTGGTCAGCTCGCTGGACGACGACGCCTACCGGGGAAGATTGGCCCTGGGGAGGGTGCAGCGGGGCACCCTGACGAGGGGGCAGCAGGTGGTCGTGGGCACCGCCGACGGTTGGAGCGGGCAGCAGACCATCACAGGCATCCTGGTGTGGCGCGGCCTCCACCAGCTCGAGGTGCCCGAGGCCAGGGTCGGCGACATCGTGGCCGTCTTCGGACTCCCCGATGTCAACATCGGCGACTCCATCTGCGCCGCCGAAGCCCCGGAGGCACTGCCCCGGATCGAGGTCGGGGACCCCACCCTGCGGATGCAGTTCACCGTCAACACGTCGCCCTTCGCCGGCCGCGAGCAGAAGCTGAGCAGCACCTCCCGTCAGCTCCGGGCGCGGCTCGACAAGGAGCTGCGCACCAACGTGGCGCTGCGGGTCGCCGACGGCGCCACCGCGGACGGCTTCGAGGTGTCCGGGCGGGGCGAGCTGCACCTGGCCATCCTCATCGAGACGATGCGCCGCGAGGGCTACGAGTTCGAGGTCTCCCGGCCGCAGGTCATCACCAGGGAACGGGACGGGGTCAAGCTGGAGCCCGTCGAGGAATGCGTGATCGACGTCCAGCAGAGCTACCTGGGCGCCGTGACCGAGCTGCTCGGAGGGCGGGGAGCGGTCATGCAGTCGCTCCGGACCGACGCGGGCGGGGGGATGCGCCTCATCTATCACGCACCGACGCGGGCACTGATCGGCGTCCGCAGCACCCTGCTCACCCTCACCCGAGGCACCGGGGTGATGGCGACCCGGCTGCTCGGCTGGGAACCCTGGCGCTTCCTGCCGCGGGCCCACCGGATGGGAGTGCTCACCGCCAGCCAGCCCGGGATGGCCGTCGCCTACGGCCTGCTGACCCTCCAGGAACGGGGACAGCCCCTCATCGGCCCGGGCACCCCGGTGTACGAGGGGATGGTCGTCGGCATGAACCGGCGTCCCGGAGACCTCGCGGTCAACGTCGCCAAGCAGAAGCAGAAGACCAACATCCGCTCCTCGACATCGGACTTCACGATCAACCTGACCCCGCCCCGGACGCTCTCCCTGGAGGAGGCCCTCGACTTCATCCAGGACGACGAGCTGGTCGAGGTCACGCCGTCCAGCCTCCGGCTGCGCAAGCGCGTGCTCAACGCCAACGACCGCAACGCCATCCGCAAACGCGAGGCGCTCAGGACGTAGCCGTTCGGGCCCGGCACCGAGATCGACACCTGACTCTCGGATCCTGCTACCGCTGGTGCGGTTGCATCAAGGAAAGACGCAGCATCCGAATCTGGGCAGCCCGGCGCCCGACCCCCATGATCGAGGGACAGCAACCCGGAGAGTGAGGCGCCGTGATGACAGACCGTTCCCAGATCGGGGATGCGGCCGGGAAGCGCCGGCGGGCAGGGCACCGCCGCCAGCGCAGCGAAGCCGGCCAGGTGCTGCCCGTCGTCGCCCTGATGATCCTGGTCATCACCGGGTTCTTCGCCATCACCGTCGACGCGGGGATGGGGTACAACGAGCAGCGCGGCGACCAGGACGCCGCCGACGCCGGATCCCTGGCCGCGGCCCAGGCCATCGCCGCCGGCGCCACCCTCACCACCGCCTACGACCGGGCCGCCGACCTCGCGACCCTCGACTGCACCGGCAGCGCCGTCACCTGCTCGCTGATCCTCCAGGTCTCAACCTCCAGCACCACCTACACCGTGACCGCCAGCGGATGCCCGACCAGCTCCTCCCAGTGCCCCGCCACCTCGGGGATCACCAAGGTCCAGGCGCAGATCACCAACACGGCGATCCAGTACCTGAACGACGGCGGCACGGGCCGGTACACGGTGGCGGCCAGCGCCGTCGCCTCGGTCGCCGGTGGCACCGGTGGCTCAGGCAGCGGCACCACCCCCATCTGCGGGCTCTGCGTCCTCAACACCTCGGCAGCCGGTGCCCTCACGGCGAGCGGCAGCGGCTCCGTCGCCGTGAACCCGGGATCGATCGTCGTCGACTCCTCGTCCACCACCGCGCTCACCGCGAGCAACTCGGGCAGCGTCACCGCGGCGTCAGCCATCGACGTGGTGGGCGGCACCTCGATCTCCAGCAGCACGGTCACGCCCACCCCGGTCACCGGCTTCAAGGCAATCACCAACCCGCTGAGCGCGCTGGCCGCGCCCTGGGTCAGCACCACCGCCAAGACGCTCGCCACCGAGTGCCCCAACAGCACCTGCTCGATGACAGCCGGCGTCTACACGTCGTTCACCGACAGCAACAAGGCCATCACCATGGCGGCGGGAACCTACGTCATCGAGGGCGGGATGATCCTTTCCAACAGTGGGAGCATCACCGCCACGGCCGGGGTCACGATCTACCTGACCTGTCCCACCGGCTACGCGTCCACGACCCTGACGCCCACCTGCTCCTCCACCTCGGGCGACTACTTCAACATCGAGGGGGCCGGGGCGTTCTCGCTCACGGCGCCGTCCTCCGGCACGTACCAGGGGGTGGCGCTGATGATCGACCCCAACGACTCCACCGACATCGCCCTGGGCAACAGCGGAACGATCGCCATCAACGGCACGGTGGACGGGCCCAGCGCCATCCTCAGCATCACCGGCAACGCGGGGTCGGCGGCGCTCAACTCCGTGATGATCGTCAACGAGGTCAGCGCCACCAACAGCGGCAAGCTCTCCCTGGCCAGCACCGCCTCGGCGAACGCGCCGAGCGTGTACCCGGCCGGGAACCCGGAGCTGATCGGGTAGGGCCATGCGGCTCCGCGCCAACCGTCCGCTCCGCATCGGGCGTCGCAGCCGTGGCCAGGCGATGATCGAGTTCGCCCTCTGCTTCCCGCTCCTGCTCACCATGGGCGTGGGCGTGGTCGACTTCGGCTGCTACCTCCAGACCGAGAACAACCTGCTCTCCATCGCCCGGGACGGGGCCCGCTATGCGAGCCTCAACGTCACCGCCACGGCCTTCACCAACGCCTGCACCACCGGCCCGGACGCCACGGGCGGCTGCAGTGCCTCCGATCAGACCGTCGAGGGCATCATGCAGCTCGAGGGCTGGAGCCTCACCCTCGGCCACGGCGGTGTGAACCTTGAGAACCAGGGCTGCACCTGGACGGGGACCTCGCCCAACCAGCAGGTGGCTCCGCCGTCGCCGCCCGGCAGCTGCATCACCATCGCCGTGTACCCGGTCTCGGGCAGCGCGGCACCGAGCTGGAGCCCGAGCACGGCTGAGTGCGCCTACTCCAACTGCGGCCTGAAGAGCGGCACCCTGCCCAACGGCTCGTGGCTGCTCGTCCCCTGCGGCTACTGGTCGCCGAGCGCCGATCTCTTCGAGCCGGCCACCAATTACACGCTGGCGACCTGCGACACCACCGGTGCCCTGGTGGCGGTCACGGTCGCCACCACCTACTCCCCCCTGATGCCGGTCCTGAGCTCGGTGGTCGCCCTCCAGCCCACCGCCCAGGCCACCTACGCGATGGCGGTCGCGGTCTGATGCGCGCCCACCGTCACCGCCGCGGCCGGGGTCAGTCCATGGTGGAGTTCGCCCTGGTCATGCCCAGCCTCCTGCTCACCATTCTCGCCATCATCGACTTCGCCGGCTACTTCGGCACCCAGCTCTCGGTGGAGCAGGCCTCCCAGGCCGGGGCTCGATTCGCCGCGGTCCAGGCGTGCTCGGGCAGCGGCACGAGCTGCGCCGCCGGCCCCTGGTCCACGGCAACCCCGCCCGCCGCGGGCAGCATCGAGGCCGTCATCGTGAGCGCCTCCGGCGACGCCGGGCTGCAGAATCAGAACTGCCTCTCCAACGGTTCGGCGGTCCCGAGCTTCGGCCCCGGCGCCACCGTGCCCACCGGCGACACCAGCTGCATCTCGATCAGCTACTGGGACACGACGGCCGCATCGACCCCCACCCTCTGCGCCTACTTCAACGCCTCGACAGGCTGGGTGTTCGAGGGCAGCTACACCGCCACCACCTGCGTCGTGGCCAACAAGGACCTGGTGCAGGTG
>JBEKAP010000102.1:0-8264 GCA_050015875.1 Candidatus Dormibacteria bacterium
GCGAAGGGCCCACCGCTTCCCTCCCTACACCCGGCTGGTCACCTGCACCATCAGTCACGCCGAGGACGGCGCGGCCGAGGCCGCCGCTCAGCAGTCCGTCGATCGGCTGTCTGCTATCCTCGGTGCGGGTGCCGGGCTCGACGTCCTCGGTCCGACCCCCGCTTTCCTCCAGCGCCTCCGCGGCCAGTATCGCTGGCAGTTCACGGTACGGGGGGAGGAGATCGAGAGGGCGCTACCCCACCTGCCCCGGGGGCGGGGCTGGAGCATCGACGTCGACCCGGTCATGTGACCGAGGCGGAGAGTCACACGAGATGTCCCTTCTCACGATCGTCACCGTCGCCGACGACAACCCCGTCCTCCGCCGCAAGGCGCCCAAGGTCGGCCGGGTCGACGACTCGATTCGCCGTCTCATGGACGACATGATGGAGACGATGGTCGCCGCCCCCGGGGTCGGGCTGGCGGCCCCCCAGGTCGACGTCTCGATCCGGGTGATCACGATCAAGGTGGACAACCAGCTCCTCCACCTCGCCAATCCCGAGATCATCAAGGCGGACGGTGAGCAGATCGGCTACGAGGGCTGCCTCTCGATCCCCGGCATGGTGGGGGAGGTGGCGCGCGCCGACAAGGTGGTCTGCAAGGCGCTCAACCGCCACGGCAAGGCGGTGCGGATCAAGGGCAGCGGCCTGCTGGCCCGCGCCATCCAGCACGAGATCGACCACCTGGACGGCATCCTCTTCACCGACCGGCTCACCGACCCGAGCACGCTGCGCCGGGTCGAGGACATGCCCGACGACGAGGAGATGGCCAACGTCGAGGGTGAGGCCGTCACCGTCTGAGATGCCTCGGGCTGGGCCCGCGCCGACCGCGCTCAGCGCACAGTCGCCGGGGTCGCCCGAAGCCACCGGGTGATCCTCGCCAAACCGGCTACCCTCTTCCCCCATGCGCCTCGTCTTCGCCGGGACCGCAGAGTTCGCCGTCCCCAGCCTGCGCGCCTGCAACGCGCGCCATGAGGTGCTGGCCGCGGTCACCCAGCCGGCGCGCCCCGGCAGCCGTGGGCGTCCGGCGCCGCGGCCGGTGGCCGATGCGGCCGGGCAGCTCGGCGTCCCACTGCTGCAGCCGGAGCGGATCCGATCCGGGCCCGTGGTCGAGGAGATCCTTGGGCTCGGCGCCGACGTCCTGGTGGTCGCCGCCTACGGCCAGATCCTGCCCCGGGCGCTCCTCGACGGTCACCGCTTCGGTGGGGTCAACGTCCACGCTTCGCTGCTTCCCCGCTGGCGGGGGGCGGCGCCGATCGCCCGGGCGATCCTGGCCGGCGACCCGTCCACAGGCGTCTGCATCATGCGCATGGAGGCGGGACTGGACACCGGCCCGGTGTACGCGCGCCGGGAGCTGCCCATCGGAGCCGACGCGACCGCGGCGGGGCTGACCGAGACGCTCGCGATCGCCGGGGCCGAGGAGCTGGTCGCCGTGCTCGCCGCCCTGGAACGCGGCACGGCCGCCGCCACGCCGCAGCCCGAGGACGGGGTGACCTACGCGGCGCGGCTCACCCGCGAGGACGGCCTCCTCGACTGGCCGGCGCGCACCGCGGCGGAGGTCGACCGGATGGTCCGAGCCCTCACCCCCTGGCCCGGCGTCACCGGCGAGCTGGCCGGCGCGGAGGTTCGCATCCTCGCCGGTCGCGCGGTCGCCCCGGCGGAGGCGGAGGATCGGAGGACGCCTGGATCCCCCCCGAATCCAGCCGGTACGATGCCGGGCTCGGTGGTTCGCATGGAAGGCGAATCGGCCGTGGTCGCCACCGCCGCCGGCCTCTACCGCGTGGACGCCCTCCAGCCGCCCGGCCGCCGGGCCATGAGCGCCGCCGCATTCCTCCGAGGTCGCAGGTGAGATGCCACTCCGGGTATCCGGTGAGGTAGTATCCAGGGTGTGAAGCTCAGTGTGTCTCTCCCGGAGGACGATGTGCGCTTCCTCGACGGCTACGCCCGCGAGCGTGGTGCGATCTCACGATCGGCTGCCGTCCATGACGCTGTCGGTCTCCTGCGCGCCGCGGGTCTGGAGGTCCAGTACGAGGCCGCCTTTGAGGAGTGGGAGGTGGCCGACGACGCCGAGCTCTGGGATCAGACGACCGGCGACGGGATCGCGTGATGCGGCGGGGGGAAGTCCGCCTCGTCGAATTCGGCCCCGCTCGTGGCTCCGAGGCGGCCAAGATCCGACCCGCGGTCATCGTCAGCAACGACGCGGCCAACGCCACCGTGTCGCGTTTGGGCAGGGGCGTGGTGACCGTCGTGCCGATCACCTCGAATATGCGGCGGGTCCTCGACTTCCAGGTCCAGCTGAGTGCCGGCGATGCCGGCCTCGCCCGCGATTCGAAAGCCCAGGCGGAACAGATCAGGGCGGTGGCCGTCGAGAGGGTCGGTCGCCTTCTGGGGCCGCTGAGCGCTCCGGCCCTGCGAGAGCTCGAGGACGCCCTGAGGCTGCACCTCGCGCTCTAGGCGGCTCCGCTCAGCCGGCGCGCCCGGTCGGGGGGAGCTGGTACTCGAGGCGCGACCAGGGGTTGATGACGATGATCACGTCCGGGTGGACGTGGTCCAGGAGGGCCTGGCCCTGCACCTGGAGCACCGAGAGCGTCTGCCAGTCGGGGTTGCGGGTCAGCGCCGCCCGCATGATCTCGGGCTGGGTGAAGACGGGTAGCATCACCCGCTCGGTTCCCTGAGCGTCATGGATGGTGAAATGGAGCAGATCCGACTCGCTGCCCTGCTGGGCGGTCGCCATGTGCCCGGCCGGCTGGCCCAGGCAGAAGACGTCCGCCCGGCTCAGCTCGCCGCGGATGTTCTCGAAGGCGTCGGGGCTATCGCCCTTCAGGGCGATGGCGACTTCCAGCGGCTCCATGCATGCCTCCTCGGTCCCCGATCGGGATCGGGACTCGGTCGACGCGTCAGCATATAGCCTCAGCCATGTCCCCGAACCCTCGACCGGGAGATCCGGTCCTCGCCCGCAACCGCCAGGCCAGCCATGAGTACCACCTCCTGGAGTTCCTGGAG
Organism: Candidatus Dormibacteria bacterium; assembly: GCA_050015875.1. Taxonomy (GTDB): domain Bacteria; phylum Chloroflexota; class Dormibacteria; order Aeolococcales; family Aeolococcaceae; genus Changshengia. The sequence goes on from JBEKAP010000102.1 coordinate 3,039, forward strand.
GCCGGCATCCAGCTGACCGGCACCGAGGTCAAGGCGCTCCGCGCCGGTCTCGCCCACCTCCGCGAGGGCTACGTCCGGGTCGAGAACGGCGAGGCCTGGCTGATCCAGGTCCACATCGGCCAGTACGAGATGGGCAACCGGCAGAACCACGAGCCCGAGCGGCGCCGCCGCCTGCTCCTGCACCGGCGCGAGATCGAGTACCTGGACGGCCGGGTCCGCCTGGGCGGGCTGACGCTCATCCCGCTCCGCCTCTACCTGAAGAACAACCGGATCAAGGTCGAGATCGCCATCGCCCGCGGCAAGAAGCTCTGGGACAAGCGCCAGGCGATCGCCGAGCGCGACGCCCGCCGCGACGTCGAGCGGGCCACCGCCCACGCCCTGAGGGGTTGACCCGCGATCCGGAGGTGCTGGCGGGGCGCGTCGTCTGAGCGGGGGCTTTCGGAGGCGCGAGATGCAATCGCGCCGAGAACGAGGCGCGGGCAGCAGAGCTGTCCGACGCCGGTCCCCCCGAAGCGACGTGTCCCGCCGGCGCCTCCGCCACCACCTCAGACGGCGGCCCACCTCAGACGGCGGCCCACCTCAGACTGCGGCCCACCTCAGACTGCGGCCCACCTCAGACTGCGGCCCACCCCTCCGCGTCGTCGCCGGGCGTCTCGGCAGTCTCAGCCACGGGCACGTTGGTCCGGGTCTCCCGCACGGCGCGTCCGGCGAGCGCGTCCAGGGCGGTGCGCAGTTCCCGCAGCCCGGTCCCGTCGGTGGCCGAGACGCGGAGCGCCCGGCACTTCGCCGTCGCCTCCAGCCGGTCGACGGCCTCCTCCAGCGCCTCCGGTTCCAGGCGATCGATCTTGTTGGCGACCAGCAGGGTGGGCTGGTCGCACCCCATGTCGGCGAGGGTGTCGAGCACCGTCTGGAGCTGGGCGTCGCACTCCGGGTGGGAGACGTCGACCACGAGGACGAGGAGGTGGGCCTGGCGGACCTCCTCCAGGGTGGCGGCGAAGGCCTCCACCAGCTCGGTGGGCAGCGCCTGGATGAATCCGACCGTGTCGGTCAGGATCACCCGCCGGCCCGAGGAGAGGTTGAGCAGCCGTGAGGTGGGGTCGAGGGTCGCGAAGAGGAGGTTGTCGGCGAGCACCTCGGAGTTGGTGAGCCGGTTGAGGAGGGTCGACTTGCCCGCGTTGGTGTAGCCGACCAGGGCGCAGGCGGCGAGCGGGACGTCGCTGCGGGCCTGCCGGCGGGTGCGCCGCTGGCGCTCCAGCAGCTCGAGGCGCTTGCGGAGCTTGGCGATCCGCTGCCGGATCAGGCGGCGGTCGACCTCGATCTGGGTCTCACCGGCCCCGCCCCTCAGCCCCACGCCGCCGCGCTGCCGTTCCAGGTGGGTCCAGCCGCCGGCGAGACGGGGGAGGAGATGCCCCAATTGGGCCATCTCCACCTGGATCTTCCCCTCCGCGGTGATGGCCCGCCGGGCGAAGATGGCCAGGATGACCTCGGTCCGGTCCAGGACCGGGACCTCCCAGGCCTCCTGGAGGTTGCGCTGCTGACGCGGGCTCAGCGGGTCGTTGACCAGCACCGCCGGGCCGCCCAGCTCGGCCAGGCGTGCCTTGAGGGCATCGACGGCCCCGCTCCGGAAGAAGGTCGCCGGGTGCGGTTCGCGCACCGGGATCGAGCTGCGCTCGACCACGCGGGTGCCCAGGGTGCGCGCCAGCTCCTCCAGCTCGTCGAGCTGGATCTCGACCCGGTCCCGGCCGCTCGGCCCCGCGAAGGAGCCGACGACCACGACGTCGTGCAGCTTCTGGCCGATGCCCGGGTCGGCACCGGACCCGAGCGTGGTGCCGCCGGTCCCCGGTTCGGGCAACGCCGGAAGGCCGGTGTGCCGATTGGCCTTCCGTCGCGCATCCAGAGTTGGCATGCGCTCCAGCCTACCCCAGAGCTCGGGGCGGCCAGCCTCCGACCCCGCAGCGGACCGGGGCTCCGATGCCGGATAGTGGCCGCGGCAGACGGGCGATCACGAGAAGGCGGGTGAGACGATGGCAGGTGACGCGAAGACCGGCGGCCGGAAGTCGGATACCGGTGACACCAGGGCGGAGACCACTGCCGCCGCGGCGGCGGAGCGGGAGCCGAAACGCAAGCCTCGGCTCGCATTGATCGCGCACGACGGCAAGAAGGCGGACATGATCGCCTTCGCGACCTTCAATCGCGGCACTCTCCAGCGCTGCCGGCTGGTCGCCACCTCCACCACCGGGCGGCTGCTCCGCGAGAAGGTGGGGCTCAACGTCGAGGTCCTGCAGTCGGGCCCGGTCGGCGGTGACGTCCAGATCGCCAGCCGCGTGGTGGACGGCAGGATCGACGCGGTCATCTTCCTCGTCGACCCGCTCGACAAGCACCCTCACGACCCCGACATCCAGACCCTGCTGCGGATCTGCAACGTCCATGATGTTCCGCTCGCGACCAACATCGCGACCGCGGACATGGTCATCAGCTCGAAGCTTCTCTGGGTCGCGCCCGAGATCACGCCCGGGATCGAGGTCCATCCCGGCTGAGCCCTGCGGTCGAGGCCGTCCCGGGGACGGCTGGTCCCGGCTGAGCCCTGCTGTCGAGACCGTCCCGGAGACGGCTGATCCCGGCCGTCGGGGCGATCGAGCCGAGGCTGTGCGGCGGCTCAGCGCGGAGCGGCCGTCTCCGGCTCAGGGGCGGCGAGGACGGCGTCCAGCAGCCCCGGATAGCGGCGCTCCATCCCCTCGCGATCCAGGCTGATCATCCGGCGCGTCCCCTCCTCGCGTTTGATCACGATCCCGGCGGCGTGGAGGATGTGAAGGTGGTGGGTCAGGGTCGACTTGCTGATCGGCAGCCCTAGCAACCCGCACGGGCACTCGATCCCGGAGGCGAGGCGCCGGACGATGGCCATGCGCATCGGGTCGGCGAGCGCCTCGAGCACCCCGACGACGCCGGGATGGAGGTGCTGGCGGAATGGTGCCTCCGCGTCGGCTGGGGCGTCGTGGCTCTCGGCGGCCGGGGCGATCTCGGGGGCCGTTAGTTTGACAGTCATCGAATCTCCGTGGTACGATCCCGATCGAACTTTAGCACCAACCAGGGCGGAGAGCGAATGAGCGGGCAGGTGGCCGGGCAGAAGAGGACGAACGAGGTCGGGCGGGTGGGGGCACGGTTCCCGGCGGCACCGGGACTGGTGCTGCTGCTGGTCTGCCTCGGGCAGTTCATGGTCGTGCTGGACGTCTCCGTGGTGAACGTCGCCCTGCCGTCCATCCGTCACGATCTCGGCTTCTCGGCGAGCGGCCTGCAGTGGGTGGTCAACGCGTACGCGCTCGCGTTCGCCGGGTTCCTACTGCTGTTCGGGCGCGCCGCCGATCTCTTCGGCCGCCGCCGGCTGCTGCTGGCCGGTCTCGCCCTCTTCTCCCTGGCGAGCCTGCTCGACGGGCTGGCCACCTCCCAGGGAGAGCTGGTCGCGGCTCGCGCTCTGCAGGGGCTGGGCGGAGCGGTGCTGACCCCGGCGACCCTCACCATCCTGATCGCGACGTATTCCGAAGGGCGGGCTCGAGCCCGCGCCCTCGGGGTCTGGAGCGCCGTTGCCGCGGCGGGGGGCGCCTCGGGGGCGCTGCTCGGCGGGGTCATCACCCAGTTCCTCACCTGGCGCTGGATCTTCTTCATCAACCTGCCGATCGGGATCGCCGTCCTGATCGCCTCCAGCCTCTTCGTGGCCGAGGGCGTGGGCGACCGCGAGGGACGCCGGCACCTGGACGTGGCCGGTGCCCTCACCGTCACCGGCGGCCTGGTGGCCGTGACCTGGGGGATCGTTCGCAGCCAGGCCGCGGGGTGGGGCTCGCCCGAGGTGCTCGCCGCGTTCGCCGTGGGGATTGGCCTGCTCCTTGCCTTCGCGATCATCGAGGGCCGGTGGGCGCGGGCTCCGCTCGTGCCGTTGCGCCTCTTCGCCTCGCGCTCGATCACGGGTGCCAACCTGGTCGCCTTCGGGGTGGGCGCTGCGCTCTTCTCGGTCTGGTACTTCCAGTCGCTCTACCTGCAGGGGGTGCGCGGGATGACCCCGCTCTCCGCCGGCCTCACCTTCCTGCCACAGACCCTCGCCATCATCATCGGCGCTCAGATCAGCTCCCGGCTCATGCCGCGATTCGGGGCGCGACCCTTCCTGGTCGGAGGTCCGCTGCTGATCTCTCTCGGCCTGCTCTGGATGGCCCAGATCTCGGTGGGCCCCGCCATCTGGTCGTCCGTGCTCCTTCCCGGAGCCCTTGTCACCCTCGGAGCCGGGCTGGCGTTTCCCGCCATCACCGTGGCGGCGACGGCGGGGGTGCCACGGTCCGAGTCGGGGCTGGCGAGCGGCGTGGTCAACACCAGCCGCCAGGTGGGGGGCTCACTCGGCCTCGCCGCGCTGGCCACGCTGGCCGCGGACCACGCCGCCGCCCTGACCCAGGCCGGGCACGCGGTGCCCGTGGCCCTCACCGGCGGTTTCGGCCTCGCCTTCGCCGGGGGCGCCGTGATCGCCATCGTGGCCGCGATCTCCGGGCTGCTCGTTCCCGGACCGGCGCGCAGCGCCGTGCCGCAACGGCGGGTCACGCCGTCGCAGGGGGAGGAGGCCGCCGCCTGAGGTCGGGTTGCCGGGCTGCGCGGCCGGCTCGGCGCCCGGTCTGGGAGGGAGCTGCGGGTCCCCGGGGGGCACCCCGCCCCTCCACCCGTTAAGGACTTCGATGTCCTTAACTCCCCGGAGATGTGCAGGGACCTCCTCTGCACCGAGTGCCCCTTCCCCAGCGCGGCGGACCGCTTGCCGGGCAGCCTGACGACGATGCTCTCTGCCGAACAGGTGGCCCGGGGGCATCCTTCGGGGCGATCGTGTCAAATCTGGAGGCGGCGGGGATCGAACCCGCGTACGAAGCCAGGTTCCGCGTGACCTCTACGAGCGTAGTCCCGGTATTGATCTCATCCCCGTCGCGCCCTGGGACCAGGCTCGCCGGTGACCAGTCACGGTCTATCGTCCCGGCCGGTGCCGTGACGCCACCGGCCGGCGAGACCGCTCACATTAGCGTCGGATTCCGCTCCCGCAGCCGAGGAGCTGATCGACGTCAGGCCGTAGCCTGAGCTTTTAGCTGTCTCTACCGCTTAGGCGGCGAGGGCAAGCTGTGGTGCGTTGTTCGCACGTATATGTTTCCCGGTTTTACGAGCCCGGGGCTCGGCCCGCCATCACACGACCCATGACCCCGTCGAAAC
>JBEKAP010000103.1:0-8261 GCA_050015875.1 Candidatus Dormibacteria bacterium
GCAATTGAAGCGTCCTGGTACTGTCACGCGCCAAATCCGGGCATGGCATGTCACGGCGTGCCGCATCCGGTGATGGCCACGGGGATTGGGGAGTCGAGATGAGCGCAGCCGCCGGTGAATCAGGCGCACCCGCACTGGGACTGAGACGCGGAGCCATCGGCCTCCGCGAGGTGCTCTTCCAGAGCATCACCGACATGGCCCCGGGAGCCGCGATCGCGGCCTCCATCCCGGCCGGCGTCTACTTCGCCGGCGGGTCGCTCCCCCTCTCGGTGGTCCTCGCCATGGTCGCCTGCCTGCTCTGTGCATCGTGCGTGGGCGAGCTGGCCCGCGAGCTCCCCTCCGCGGGAGGCCTGGGCACCTACACCGCCCGGGGCCTGCACCCCTCACTCGGCTTCCTCGTCAACTGGGCCTACGTGGCCGCCGCCGGGCTGATCCCCGCGCTCGTGCTCCTGCAGCTCGGCTCGACCACCGCCGCCACGGTGCACGAGTACGCCACCTGGTTCTCGCTCAACCTCTGGTGGATCTTCAGCGTCATCGGCGCGCTGATCGTCCTGGCGGCCGGCTACTACGGCATCCGCACCTCGGCCCGGATGGGCACCATCCTGGGGACCTTCGAGATCGTCGTCTTCGTGCTGCTCGCGATCCTCTTCGTGATCAAGGCGGGTGACCACAACACCCTCAGCGTCTTCACCGCCAAGTACACGCCGAGCGGCTTCAAGGGGATCAGCGGCATCTTCGCCGGTTCGGTCTTCACGATCCTCGCCTTCGGAGGGTTCGAGGGTGCCGCCCCGCTCGGCGAGGAGGCCAAGGATCCGCGCAAGACGGTGCGCCGCGCCGTCCTCGGGGCGACCCTCGGCGTCGGCCTCATCTACATCTTCACCACCTACGCGGCCGACGTGGTCTTCGGGCCCGGACGGTTCGTCAACTTCACCAGCTCCGGTCCCAGCTCCTGGGAGGGGATCGCCACCGCCTCCTACGGGATATTCTGGCTCCTCGTCTTCCTCGCCATCGTCAACTCCACCATCGCCAACTCCAACGCGGGCACCACCGCCTCCAGCCGGACCGCCTTCGCCATGGGCCGGGTCGGTGCCTTCCCCCACTTCCTCGCCAAGGTGCATCCGCGCCACCGCACCCCGGAGTGGGCGCTGCTCGCCGCCTTCGTCGTGACCATCGCGGTGACCCTGGGGCTGGGCCTGCACTTCAACCCCTTCACCGCCTTCAACATGGTCGGGACCGGGATCGTGGTCCTTCTGGTCGCCATCTACCTGGTCGTCAACGCCGCCTGCATCGGCTACTTCTGGAAGAAGAACGGGCGGCAGATCAACTGGTTCCTCCACGTCGTCGTGCCGGTGCTCGGCATCGCCGTCTTCCTCCCCGCCTGGTTCAGCGGAGCCGGCATACCGGTCTTCTCCTTCATCACCCCGCTGCCCGCGCCGCTCTCCTACATGGGCCCGGCCATGGGTGTCTGGATGCTCCTCGGCGTCGGCTACATGCTCTACCTCTACCGGACCCAGCCTCAGTGCGTCGAGGAGGTGGGGACCATCCACCTGGATCTCGAGGCGCAGATCGAGGAGGAGGAGGCGGTCGCATGAGCGCCCTGGAGGTCCTCTCGTTCGAACCCAAGCCCGAGGAGTACGTCTGGACCTTCGGAGGCGTGCCGCCGCTGGCGCGGATCCGACCGGGTTCGGTGCTCCGCCTCTTCACCGAGGATTGCTTCGCGGGACGCGTCCGCACCGAGCGCGACCTCGTCTCCGAGGTCTGCGAATTCCCTTTCGTGAACCCGCAGACGGGCCCCTTCTACATCGAGGGTGCGGAGCCGGGCGACACCCTGGCGGTGCACTTCATCGACATCGAGCCGGCCCGGGACTGGGCGGTGTCCACCACGGTGCCGCTGTTCGGTGCCCTCACCGCGACCCACCAGACAGCTCTGCTGCACGATCCTCTGCCGGAGATCGTGTGGATCTGGAAGCTCGACCGCGAGGCGCGGACCTGCATCTTCCAAGCCCGCGCCGGTGACTTCTCGGTGGCCCTGCCCATGGAGCCGATGCACGGTACCGTGGGTGTCGCCCCGTCGAACCTCGAGGTCCGCTCAGCACTGACGCCCGATGCCTTCGGGGGCAACATGGACACTCCGGAGATGCGGGCCGGGGTCACCTGCTACCTCGGGGTCAATGTCGAGGGCGCGCTCTTCTCGCTCGGCGACGGGCATGCACGCCAGGGGGAGGGGGAGTCCTGCGGGGTGTCGGTCGAGTGCGCAATGAACACGGTGCTCGCCATCGACCTGATCAAGGGGCGGTCATGTGCCTGGCCGCGGCTCGAGTCTGAGGATCACATCATGTCCATCGGCTCGGCGCGGCCCCTGGAGGACGCCTTCCGGATCGCTCAGACCGACATGGTGCGCTGGCTGGGTGAGGACTATGGCCTGGAGACCATGGACGCGTACCAGCTCGTGTCACAGGGGGTGCTCTCCCCGCTCGCCAACGTCTGCGACACCAATTACGCATCGGTCGCCAAGTTCCCCAAGAAATACCTGCCTCCCGGAGTTGCCATGGGCGGCGCCGACGCCAGGCTGCGCAGCATCGCGGCCGAGTACCGGCGGATGCAACCCTGAGAACATCTCGTCGCGCTGAGCCATCCAGCCACCGCCACGGGGCGGCACCAGGAGGGACGCCGTGAAAGAGCAGTCCGGCGCACCGGTCGCCGGTGCCCCCCACCGCGCCCGGGCGGTGGTCACCGGGGCCAGCGCCGGGATCGGCGAGGCGATAGCGACGCGCCTCGCCGCCGAGAACTTTCGCCTGATCCTCGGGGCACGGCGCGAGGACCGTCTCCAGGAGGTGGCCAACCGGCTGGGCGCGGAGGCCAGGGTGCTGGACGTGAGCGACGAGAGCAGTGTGGCCGCCTTCTGCGCGGGGATCGACCAGCTCGAGGTGCTGGTCAACAACGCCGGTGGGGCGCGTGGCCTGGACTCGCTGGCGGCCGCCCGGAGCGACACCTGGCGCTGGATGTGGGAGGTCAACGTGCTCGGCCTCATGCAGATGACGCGCGCGCTGCTGCCCGCGCTGTACGCCTCCGGACACGGCCATATCGTGAACGTCTCCTCCACCGCCGGCTTCGAGGTGTACGAGGGCGGGAGCGGTTACACGAGCGTCAAGCACGCGGTCCACGCCATCAGCAGAACGCTCCGGCTGGAGCTGGCGGGGTGCCCGATCCGGGTCACCGAGGTGTCGCCCGGGATGGTGGAGACCGACTTCAGCCTCAATCGCTTCGAGGGCGACGCCGCGCGGGCCGCGGGGGTCTATGAGGGCGTGACCCCGCTCACCGCCGCCGACGTCGCCGACGTGGTCGCCTTCGCGGTCACCCGGCCCGCCCACGTCAACCTCGACGAGATCGTGATGCGTCCGCTCCAGCAGGCCTCGGCGTACAAGACGGTGCGGCGCAGCTGAGGGAGCCGGGCTCCGGGCGGCCACGAGCAGGCTGCGAGCCGGACGGCGCCGGCCACGGCCGAGCCCCGCGAGACGGCGGCGAGCATCGCACGACTCGGCTGGTCAGGCGCCGTCCAGCACCCGCATCATCAGGTCCCGGTTTCGCTCGTCCGGCTCCACCAGCATCGCGGCCCGAAGCGCCTCGGCCAGGCCCGGTCCCCACGCTCGTCTGTCCCATCCGTCGAGCACCCGCGCGGCGACACCCCGATCGCGGATGACGGGGCTTCGCAGCGCGGCCAGGACGAAGGGACGTCCCATCCCCTGGCGCTTGGTGACCGCCCGCAGCACGGTCTCCACCGCCCGGTGGCGCTCGAACTGGCGCCCGAGGCCCAGCTCCAGGGCTGGACCGGTGGCGATCAGCTCCGGCTGGATCCGTTCCTCGGCAAGCCGCAACAGCTCGGCCAGCCGCCCCAAGGGTGCCTGCCGCAGGACGCTCGACCAGTGCCAGCCACTCAGCCAGTCACCCTGCTCCAGCCGAGCCATGTGGGCCTCGAAGGTGCCGATGCCGAGATACATGGCGGCACGATCGGCGGCGACGAAGAGGCGCCGATCCGGGCTCGCGAGCTGCGCCACCACCATGGGCTCCCATCGCCCCTCGGCGAGGATCTCCGTCGCCGTGGCGATCAGCCGCTGGCGGACGGCTGAGGGCCAGCGTGCCCCGGCGGTCCCCCTCCACTGGTCACGGGGCCGGGTCAGGTAGGAGTGAATCTCCGACAACGCGAGGAGATCGTCCACGTCCGCGGCCATCCGCCGCGCGTGACGGAGGTACCGCTCGGTAGCGACGGTGGCGTCCCGGTAGTTGGCGATGCCCTTGTACGGCGAGTGGATCAGCGCCACCAGCAGGTCCCCGGCGCCCCGGAAGAGTGCCCGATCGATCCGAGGCGGACCGAGCGCACCGGCCAGGTCGGCGGTGGTCGCCACCAGGTGGGCCACCTCCGTGCCCTCCACCCGGTTGCGGAACCCCTCCCTCAGCAGCCACGCGCTGATCTCCGGCTCGAGATCGGTGCCCAGCCTGCGGACCGCCTGGATCCGACCCCACCCGCTGGTGGCCTGCGCCAGCGCCCAGACGGCGCGGCGCGCCCGCTCCGGAGTGAGAAGGGTGCGGAGCGCCACCACCGCGTAGAGGGTGAACTCGTCGTGCCGGCCGACCTCCATCAGCAGGTCGACGTCCTGAGCGGTGCCGGCCACGTTCAGGAGGGCGATGCCGACCTTGACCGGATTGCGGTCGGAGGCGAGGCGCACCAGCCAGAGGGCGAGCAGGCGGAGGCGCCCCTTGGGAAGCCGCCCGGTCCGGCGCAGCCGGGTCAGCATGGTGTCGATGTAATCGAGCGCGTTCTCGGCGACCAGCCGCTCATAGAGGGCGACCAGTCCGGCCTCCGAGGCTTGCGCGCCGGCGACCACGTCGAGGATCAGGTCACCCACCTCGGATGCGGTGTCGGTGCCGGCCTCGCTCGCGATCACCGCGTCCCAGGTCCCCGCGGCGAACGCGATCGTGCCCGACGGCCACCTCCGCTGGTCGTCGGGCAGGCTGGGAAAGGCATCCGTGTCGCCGGCGCGTCCCTCGAGGATCCAGGCATGGATGGACTGCCCGGCGGCGCCGGGCACGGCCTCGGGAAGGCACCACCCCGAGGGTGGCAAGGGCAGCACGGGCCCATCCTATCGGCCGGCGCGAGGTGCCGGGGAGCCCGCTCCGCCTCTCCCCTCGGGTGAGACAGCGCTAGCCGGCGCGCTCGATGAACGACGTCCTGATCAGGTTGCCGGCGAGCAGGCAGATCCAGAGCTGGCAGACGACCACCAGGCCCCTTTCGGCGAGGCCCTGCCAGCTGCCGGCGAGCAGCGCGATGGCGAGGAGTCCGTAGAGGGCCGGCGTCACCACACCCGCGACCAGCAGGACCGGCCTCAGGCTCCGCCAGCCGGGCAGCGAGATCACGCGCCGGGCCAGCGGCAGCGGGGTGATCGCCAGCACCCAGAGGGCGACCCCGGAGAGGAGCGCGTCGGTCAGGCCACCGGCGCTCAGCAGCTGGCTGGTCGGGGTGCATGCGTGCGCCGAGAGCTGGCAGGGGACCAGCGGAAAGGAGTTGCCCAGGGCGAGGCCGGAGAGACCGATCTTCCACGCCGCGGGCGCGCTCACCCCGGCCAGCGCCGGACGCAACCCGAAGATGGCGAAGCCGAAGGTGCCGAGACCTCCCAGCGCGAAGAGGAGAACTGGGAACCAGACGTGGGGCGCGGTCGCCGCCTGCAGGTCGCTGATCGTGTCCGTCACGGGGCTGTACCGCGGTCCCTGCCAGGTCTCGGCGATCACCCATCCGGCCGCGAAGACCAGCTGGGCCAGCAGACCGACCACTCCCCAGGTGAGCGCCTGGCGCTGGCGCCCCCGCCCCGGTCCGGGGCCGGCCTCACCGGTCATCGGCTCACCGGCGGCACTCACTCCGGAGCGGCGTCCTGAGCCCACCGGGGACGCCGCATGCGCCTGATCGTCCGCTCCGAGGCGGCGTGCTTGTCGACCTCCAGCCTCTCGAGCAGCTGGGTCAGATTCACGACGTCCGAGGAGTCCCACCCGGCCACGAACGACGCGAAGCGAGCCACGCCGACCTCCTGAAGCCGGCGCATCTCCTCTGCCCCCCGGGCGGTGCGCGAGACCAAGCACGCACGGTGGTCGGCCGGATCACGCGTGACGCTCACGAACCCGTCCTCCTCCAGCGCCTGCACGTGCCGGGTGACCAGCGATGGGCTGACCTGGAGGGTGTGGGCGATATCCGAGGGACGCTGGCCCTCCGGGGCGGTCAGGAGCTGCAGCACGGACAGCCTCCCGGCACCGGGGCTGTCGCGCCGGGCCCGCTCCAGTCCGGCGCTGAGGGTGAAGAGGGCGATCACCATGCGCTCGACGTCCACTCGGCTGGGGGCCATGCCGTGAGGGTACCATTATTGCTTGATAATATCAATTATCTGCGCTCTGCCCGATCCTCCCTCCACCCCCGGTGACGGCCGCGAAAAGCGGGCGGACTGGCGGGCCTCAGTCCGGTCCCAGCACCCGGAACTCCGGCCACGGAAGGTTCCGGGCAACCCAGAAGGCAACGATGACGCCGCCCACGGCGGGCGCCACCCAGCGCTTGGGGGGCAGCGCCCAGAGGGATGGCCCGCCCAGCGACTGCGACATCCATCCCACCCAGCGGAGCAGGAGATAGGGAAGCGCCACGACCAGCAGGGGATTCCGGGCCAGAGCCGCCGACCAGTCGAGATGGACCAGGGAGTAGATGGCCCGCGCCGAGCCACAGCCCGGGCACCAGAGCCCGGTGAGGGCATGGAAGGGGCACGGGATGCCGTGGCCCCTGTAGGGGTCCACCAGCGTGTCCCCCACGCAGGCCGCGAGGGCAAGCCCCGCGGCCGCGAGCGGGAGGGCGACGGTGGGGAGCCGACGTCTCATCGGCGTCGATGCCACTCCGACGGTCTAGGTGCCGGAGGGGACCTGGCGACCGACCACGGTGAGCAGGAGGACGACGAAGATCGCGGCCACGCCGGCCACCGTGGAGATCGTTGCCCAGGTCTTGGCATTGCGCGAGGCGGCGAGCGCCCCCTGGTAGTCACCGGCAGAAAACTTGCCGTTCACCTGGGCCGCGAAGACGATCGAGACGATGCCCGCGGGCAGGCAGCAGAAGAGGGTGCTGAGGATTGCCCAGGCGAGGTAGCTGGGTGGCGGTGGCCCATAGCCGGGCGGCTGCGGGGGGTACCCGTAGCCGGGTCCCATGGGAGACGGATACCCGTAGCCGGGACCGGGGGGTGGTGGGTACCCGGGGTAGCCGGGGGGCGGTGACTGCATGGCCTCTCCTTCGCTGACGATTCCACAGCGCCCCGGAGGCGCCCCCGGAGAAACAGCACCGCCCAGACAGCCCGTCGCGGTGCGTGCTGAGATTTGAACAGCCCGATATCACCGCATGACAGGGCACGCGGTCTCTGAAGGTCGTGGGCCATTCAGCCTGCATCTCGGGACGGCGCGCGACCGGACTGCAGTTTCCAGGACCGCCGGCCGCCCTCTGATCACAGCTGACAATGGCGTAACAGGTGCGCCCACAGGGGACGTGACACGTCCGTCGGCAATGCCATAATCCGCCCCGGTCGGATTGGAGTCGCCGGCGACAGCCGGACTCCGATGGAGCGGTGAGGACCATGCGGTGCACGAGGACGGGGCCATGACGTCTGGGGACCAGACCTTCTTCGTCGGACCCGACGGGGAGCCGGACAAGTACCGCCTGCGGGCTGAGGTGTCGGCGGGCGGCGAGGCGGAGCTCTGGCAGGCTGAGGTGGGCGTGGCCGGCGAGTGGGAGCCGGTCGCGGTCAAGGTGCTGCGCCCCCACCTGATGGCGGACATCGAGACCTGGCGCGCGCGCTGGGCGGAACAGGTGGAACTGCTGCGCTTCGTGCGGCACCCGGGGGTGGTCGGCATCCGCGAGGGGTTCGAGGGGCCCGCAATGCACAGCGCCGGCGAGGGTGCCGGCACCCACGGGCGGTCCTTCTACCTCGTGATGAACTGGATCGAGGGGCAGGACCTGCGAACGTGGGTACCCCTGCACCGCACTCCGGGAGATCTCTTCGAGGGCATTCGCTACCTCCAGCAGATTGCGACCGTCCTGGATTGGCTGCACTCGGGGCAGGCGACACCGTCGGGCCGGGAGGTCGTCCACGCCGACGTGTCTCCCGCCAACGTCGTGGTCACACCCAAGGGCCAGGCCGTCCTGGTGGACTTCGGGCTGCTCCGAGTGGCCCCCCAGGCTCCCGGGCGGG
>JBEKAP010000104.1:0-8257 GCA_050015875.1 Candidatus Dormibacteria bacterium
CGGCGCGCGCGGTGGCCGGGTCGGCGAGCATCTCCACCAGGCGGCGCTGCCGGGGCGCCGAGACCGGGGCGACGCAGCGGTTGAGGAAGCACGGACCGAGACCGATCGCGGTGTCCTGCACGACCTCGTCGTGGAGCTCGAGCGCCTCGACGGCGGGCATCTCCTCGGGGAGCGCACAGATGCAGAGCGCCGTCTTGCGGTGGTTGGTGACCATGGCGTCGACGAAATCCACCTGGGAGCGGAGCATTCCCCCCCGCACCAGACGGCGCATCGACCGGGCAGCGGTGAGCTGGGGCAGGATCTGCCCGCTGGAGGTGGCGTCGACGACGATGAGATCCCAGATTGGAGCCCCGTCCCCCTCTCGGCGCCGCTCCTCGTGGGCGATCTTTCCCACCATCAGCATGTCCCGCGGGCCCGGCACGCCGGTCGCCACGAAGTCGAAGACCCCGGCCAGGGGGGTCAGGCGGGTGAAGCGGGGCACCTTGAAGAAGATCGCCAGGTACTCCTGGAAGGAGTCCTCAGGATGGAGGGCGAGGACCGACAGGTTGCGCTGGACGACAACCGGCTGAAAGCCGACCGCGGGATGGCCGAGCGCCTCGGGCAGGTCGCCCTTGGCGTCGACCTCGACGGCGAGGACCCGGACGCCGCGGCGGGCGGCGATCAAAGCCAGGGCGGCGGCGATGGTGGTCTTGCCCGTACCCCCCTTGCCGGTGACAAAGACGACCCGCTTGTTGAGGAGATCATCGAGGCGGGTGCGCCCACCCGCACGCTTCGGGGGCGTCAGGGCTCGCCCTGGACGGCGGCGAGGACCTCGTCGGCGTGCCCCTGGGGCCGAACATCGCGCCACTCGCGCTGGACCCTGCCGTCGGGGCCGATCAGAAAGGTGGCACGTTCGACACCCATGTAGCTGCGACCGTACAGCGTCTTGGCGGTCCAGAGCCCGAAGTGGTCGATCAGGTGGCGATCCGGGTCACTGACCAGGGGGATGCCCAGATCACACTTCGTCGTGAACCGATCATGGCTCTCGCCCGAGTCGGGGGACACCCCGTAGACCAGCACGCCGGCCCGTTCGAACTCGGGCAGGAGCCCGGTGAACTCCCGCCCCTCCAGAGTGCACCCGGGAGTGTCGTCCTTGGGGTAGAAGTAGAGGACGGCGCGACCGCCCAGAAGGTCGGAGCGCCGGAGCCGTCCGCCGCCGCTCACGGCCAGATCGAAGTCGGGGAGCTCAGTCGTCTCGGCCACCGCCACTCCTCCCGGTCGCAGGTACGTCCCACCTACTGTACGAGCAGGATCGCCCCGGCCGGTGCTGTCGGGGGGCCATCTCGGTCAGTTCAGGAAGGAGCGGAGGCGCCCCACCACCTCGTTGACGTGGGCGCGGTCAGGGGCGTCCGGCGCCGCGCGAGCGAGGTAGTCACCGAGATCCTGGAGCGCCCCCTGTGGCTTCCCCATCTGCCAGAGCAGCAGGCCTCGATCCCGTCGCTCGCCGGGCTCCTCGGGAAGGAGGTCGACGCAGCGATCGGCGGCCCGGAGCGCCAGCGGCCAGTTCTCGAGGCTCGCGTAGCAGCCTCGCAGGTTGCGGGACATCCGGGCCAGGATGCGTCGCGGCGAGGCCGGCTCCAGCCAGCGCGGCTCGACTCGCTCGGGCTCCCGGCCGAGGTGGCGGGCCGCAGCCTGGCGCAGATCGTCGTCGTCGAGCGGTTCCCCGGAGCAGGCGTCGACCACCAGCCCCTCGACCCTCACCGCGAAGTGCCCGGGGAGGGCGATGCCCTCGACCCGGATGCCCGCCCGCCGGCCGATGCCCATCCAGATCGCGCCCCAGGCGATCGGGGTGCCCGCCCCCCGCTCCAGGACCGAGTTCAGGTAATGGGTCCGGGGATCGCCCCCCCCCGCACCCCGCAGGTTGAGGCGGGCTCTCAGGAGAGCGGCGACGGCGTCCGATGGCCGTTCTGCGGGGCAGTGGTCGAGCCGGCTCGCGAGATCGTCGAGAAGGCTCAGCCAGGGTCGCGGGTCGACGGAGGGGGCGTCCTCGACGGCGATCCAGAGGGCCGCCTCGGCGATGTCGCAGGCGGGGTCGGCGGCGGCGGCGAGGACGAGGCTGCGGGGGTCCACGGGCTCCATGGCCGGGTATGATGCCCGGCCGGGCACCTCGCACCGCCCGGAGGGCGGGATCAGAGCGAATAGACTGGGCTAGGGATGCTGCTTGACGAGATCACCTGTCCCGACGACCTGCGCGGCCTCAGCCCCCAGGACCTGAACCGGCTCTGCGCCGAGATCCGCGAATTCCTGGTGGCCGCGGTCGCCCGAACCGGGGGCCATCTGGGGCCCAACCTGGGAGTGGTGGAGCTGACCGTGGCCCTCCACCGGACCTTCCACTCGCCGCGCGACGCCCTCGTCTTCGACACCGGTCACCAGGCCTACGTGCACAAGATGCTGACCGGTCGGCTCAGGTCCTTCGACCGGCTT
Source organism: Candidatus Dormibacteria bacterium (assembly GCA_050015875.1). GTDB lineage: Bacteria > Chloroflexota > Dormibacteria > Aeolococcales > Aeolococcaceae > Changshengia. Next base: position 2,464 of record JBEKAP010000104.1, read on the forward strand.
CGCCAGCGAGGCGGGCTCTCCGGCTACCCCAACCGCGCCGAGTCGGAGCACGACATCGTCGAGAACTCGCACGCCTCGACCGGCCTCAGCTACGCCGTGGCTCTGGCCACCGCCCGTCAGCTGACCGGGGAGCCGGGCAAGGTCGTCTGCGTCGTCGGCGACGGCGCCCTGACCGGTGGGATGGCCTATGAGGCGCTCAACAACATCGGCCATCTCCAGCCCGAGCTGATCATCATCCTGAACGACAACGGTCGCTCCTACGCCCCGACCATCGGCGGGATCGCCGCCAACCTGGGACAGCTGCGCCTCTCCCCCACCTACGAGGCGGCCAAGGACACCGCCGGGCGCACCCTGCGCCATCTCCCCCTGGTCGGCGACTCCGCGTACCAGGCCGCCAAGCGGGTGAAGGAATCGCTGAAGCAGCTGGTCTCCACCACCTCACTCTTCGAGACCCTGGGGCTCAAGTACGGCGGGCCCATCGACGGGCACGACGTGCTCGCCCTGGAACGCGCCCTGCGCGATGCCGCCGCATACCGCGGACCGGTGGTCATCCACGTCGTCACCAACAAGGGCAACGGTTACGCGCCGGCAGTTCAGGACGATATCGACAAATACCACGGGGTGTCGAAATTCGACCCCAAGGACGGGAGCTTCGCTATCAAGGCGCCGGCCTGGACCGACCTCTTCGGCGATGCCCTGATGGAGGCGGCGGAAGAGGACTCTCGGATCGTTGCCATCACGGCGGCGATGGCGTCGTCCACCGGTCTGCTCGCCTTCGCCGAGCGCTTCCCGGACCGCTTCTTCGACGTCGGCATCGCCGAGCAGCACGCCGTCACCTTCGCCGCAGGCCTCGCCATGAAGGGGCTCCGGCCCGTGGTCTGCATCTACTCGTCTTTCCTGCAGCGCGCCTTTGACCAGATCGCGTGCGACGTCGCCCTCCATTGCCTCCCGGTCACCTTCGTCATCGACCGTGCCGGGATCACCGGGGACGACGGGCCGTCCCACCACGGGATGCTGGACCTCGCCTACCTGCGCTGCATCCCCAACCTGGTGGTGGCGGCACCGAGCACTCCGGACGAGATGCGCCAAATGCTGGCCACCGCCCTGGCCCATGACGGCCCGTTCGCCTTCCGCTACCCGCGGGGGGCGGCACCGGCAGCCGGGACGGCACCCCTGGAACCGTTCACCATCGGGCGGGCGGTGGTCCGGCGCGAGGGGACCGACATCGCCATCATGGCGGTGGGGAAGATGGTCAGGGTGGCGCTCGAGGCCGCCGCAGAGCTCAAGAAGGACGGCATCAGCGCCACCGTGGTCGATGCCCGCTTCGTCAAACCGATCGACCCCCACCTCGCCGACGTCGCCGCGGCTCACCGTGCGGTCCTGACCGTCGAGGACGGCACCCGGGTCGGAGCTTTCGGGAGCGCCGTCGCCGAGCTGCTCGGAGACGCCGGAGTGACGGTGCCGGTTCGGCGACTGGGCATTCCCGACCGCTTCGTCGAACACGGGGGCCAGGCGCTGCTGCTCGGCGAGCTGGGCCTGGACGCGGACGGCGTCGCGAGGTCGGCGCGCGAGCTGCTGGCCAGGGTCCGGCCCGCCCACGCCCTGACCTGAGCGGGCCGCCCCATGGGTGCCGTGCTCGTCACCGTCGCCGGTCCGAGCTCACGGATTGACGTCTCCCTCCCCGCCGACGCCCCGGTCGGAGAGGTCCTCCCCGCCCTGGTCGGTCGTTGCGAGGCCGATCCCCAGCCATGGAGCCGCTGGGCGCTCGGGCGGCCGGGCTGCCCGCCGTTCTCGCCCTGGCGGACGCTCGCCGAGCTGGGCGTGGTCGACGGAGCCGAGCTGCAGCTGTGCGACATGGTCGCCCCCGGTGACGTCATGGATGAGGGTTCGGACGCCGGGCGGGCATCGGGCACCGCGGAGGCGGAGGCGCGGAGGCGAAGCGTCTCCCACCTGACGGAACGGCTGGTCAGCGACATCGCCCGTATCCGGGCGGGGAGGAATCCCCTGCTCGAGTACGCGGCCCCGGAGGCCCGGAGCCGTCTTCGAGCCCTCGCACCGGGGCCCTTCGACCGGGCGGCCGAGGCCGGCTGCTCGGATCTCTGCCTGGCGGTGAGCTGGCACCGCGATCCAGGGGCACCGGTGGAGGCGCTCGCCAGCTTCACCGAGATCGGAGGACCGGGCGGCTCGGCACGCACGCCCACCTCCGGTGCGACGCCTCCCCGCCGGATGAGGGTGAGGATGACGGTCGACCCTCACTGCGAGTCCCTGCTCGACGTGAGCGTCGAGGTCGGTTCGCCGCCCCGTTGAGGAGGGCGACCGGCGCCAGCAGTGGCGGTCAGCCGACCTGGACGGGCGCGCTGTCCGGGATGTCGACGCGTTCCACGCCGCTGTCGCCCAGGACCTGGACGCCGACCGGGTAGGAGCCCTGCGCACCGACGCCGGAGAGCACCTGGGCGTCGAAGCTGATGGTCAGCCGCCCGGGGGTGGACCCGTTCTGTGCGGGCACCTCGAAACCGTCGAAGTAGGGGAGCACGCTGCCCTCCACGGCGTCCGTGCCACCGGTGCGACCGGAGTCGCCGGTGATCGCGACCCCGCCGTCGTAGATGAAGACGGGCGGGAGGGTGACCAGGACGCTGACCTCCCCCGCCGGGCCGGTGCCGGAGTTGATGACCGTCACCTTGTAGGTGACATCCTCGCCGGGGACCGCCTGGCTGGGGCTCACGCTGACCAGCGCGGAGAGCTGCGGGGCGGCCGTCAGCTTGAGGGGCAGCGCGACGCTCTGGGTGGTCGACGCCGTCGAGGCGGAGGCGGTCACCGTCATGGGATAGGTTCCCTGGGGTCCCCCGGCGAGTGCGTCGAACAGGATGCCCACGTAGTCGTTGTGGCCGCTCAGCTCCCAGACGCCCCAGGTGGGCTGCTGGCTGTTCCCCTGGGGATCGACCGGGGACGTCCGCACCGCGCTTCCGGCCAGGACGCCCGTGTCGGTGTAGCGGAAGTCGGCCGGCAGGTTGGCGGTGACGGTCAGCCCGGCGGTCCCGGTCAGACCGGTGTCGGTGACGGTGATCTTGAAACCGACCGACTGACCAGGTGCGACGACCGGGCTCTCGCCCTGGGCCAATCCCAGAGTCACGCTGAGCGAGGTGGCCCCGCCCCCGCAGCCGGCGGTCGCGATCACTCCAAGGGCGGTGGGAAGGATCAGAAGGCAGGAGAGGCTCCCCGCCCGGCCGCCATGCCGGCCACGGCCCAGCGCGGGTCTCCGGCCGCCCGGCTCCGGATGCCCCCCGCTGGTCACCCGGCGCAACGCGACCCGCAGGCCCACACCGGGGCGGGTCACACCCTCTGGGCGGCGCGCATCGGCGCCAGCGGACGGCGCTCACGTCGGGGCGGCGTCAGGGGGACATCGGTGGCTCGGGGAAGGGGATCGGGATAGCCGGCCTCGGCGAGGAGGCGCAGGGTGAGCGCGACATCCAGCCCCACAACGGTGTCGACGCGTCCGCTCACAGCCTCGACGAGATCGCCGCCCGCGCCCTGCACGGCGTATGCGCCCGCCTTGTCGAGGGGCTCGCCACTCGCGACGTAGGTCGCCAGATCCTGGTCGGAGAAGTCGCGCATCTTGACCAGCGAACGCGAGACCGCGAGCGCCTCGACGTCGGTACCCGTCTTCAGGACGCACACCCCGGTGAGGACGGTGTGACGCCGGCCCCGCAGCTCGGTGAGCATCCGGCGAGCCGCCTCCGGGGTCCCCGGCTTGCCGAGGGGACCGCGCGGCCCCACCACGACCGTGTCGGCCGCCACCACGAAGCTGCCCGGCTCGACCCGCTCCGCGATCTCCACCGCCTTCTGGCGCGCGATGAGCTGGCAGCCGAGGTCCGCGCACATCCCGGGAGGAAGTGGTGGGTCCGGCGAGGGCTCGACGACGACGAATCGGATTCCGGCTCGGACCAGGAGCTCGCGCCGACGGGGGCTCGAGGAGGCGAGGACGATGCGCACCAGCGGTGCGCTCGACACTCGGGACCCGGCATGACGGAACGGGTACGCCGCCCGAACGCCGGGAAGTTGCTCGTCTGAGTCGGTCATCGGCCCCTCAGCCACGTGCGTGATGTCTCGGTCCTCTCCCCCGCGTGCGACCCCACCCACGAACGATCCTACCATCGTTCAAGGGGTGAACCGAACCCGAGCGTCTCGATTGCGCTGATTGCATCGCTAATTCTGCCAGTCTCGCCCACCCGTCTGCAAGGCTCAGTGAAACGCAACCCCCAGTGAGATGGCGGCGGGCACCAGGGCGAGCAGTCCCAATCCACGCTGGGCAGGCACCACCAGGCGGCGTCCGACCCCGATCAGCGCGGCGTAGGCCAGCACCGCGGCCGCGCCGAAACCCGCCACCGCAGGAGACGGCAAGCCGGCCAGGGGCGCGAAGCCGGCAAGCGAGAAGCAGGCCAGGCCGAGGACCGTGACCAGCGCCGCACGGCCCAGCCGGGCGCTGTGCGGATCAAACGGATGAACCAGGACGGGCAGCGCCATCAGGATGGCGGCGACGGCCCAGGGTCGGGCGGCGCCCACCGTGCCACCCGCGGCCGCGATGGTGCGGAGATCCAGGGTCATCGCCACGGCGCCAAGCCCGAGGAGCGGGGCGACCGCCGCGGCGCCCGCCGCCAGCCGCTGCCACGACCAACGCTCCGGGCTGCCCCAGGCGACGCCGGCGGCGATGGCGGTGACGAACACGATGAGGCTGACCCCGATGGGCAGGCCGAAGAGGGGCGAGCCGGGAAAGGCCAGCAGCCCGCAGGCGGCGCTGACCCCGACCGCCAGCATCAGCTCGTCGAGCTGGGCGCGGTGAAGCCCGACGGGGAGGCGGCCGCCAAACGCGACCAGCGTCGCCACCAGCCCGGCGTAGGCGGCGCCGGGGAAGATGGCCACGGCCACGACAGCGCTGAGCACCGCAAGCGGATTCATGCGTGGGGCCCGAAGACGAAGTGCACGGCACCCATCGGCAGCAGGCCGACCGAGAGCGCGACCGCCGCGATCAGCCAGGCGGCGACGACCTGGTGGCGCGCCGCTCGCTCTCCCACACCTGGCTCTCCCTGAGCAACGGTGAGCACAGCCGTCACCGTCACCAGCCCCCCGGCGACCAGGCAGGCCACGGCGATGCCGGCGCTGAAGGCGACGCACGCCTGGAGGATGAGGAAGCGGCCCCAGAACGCCGGCGAGGGCGGGAGACCGCAGATGGCGAGCCAGACCAGACGGCGGGGCGGATCCAGCCCGGGACGCGGCCTCTGCAGGAGGATCGGGGCCACCACCAGGTGAGTGAGGATGAGCAGCAGGCCGCCGGCCACGGCGGCCGCCTCACCGGTGCCGACGCCGGCGACGACGAGGCCGATGTCGCCGAGAGCCACCCGACCGTACCGGGTGGCCGGACCGGCGCGGAGGCTCATCACCCCGGCCCAGACCGCACTGATCAGGCCGCAGGTGAGGATGGTGTGGTCGAAGGCGAGCCGCGCGAGGACGGGCAGCGAGCCCGGAATCGCGAAGGCGCTGAGCAGGACCGCAGGCGCGAGCAGCACCAGCCAGGCCGCGACCTCGGGAGGCGGCACGTCGGCGAGGGCTCCCGCCGCCCATCCGCCGAGCGGCACCACCGCCGTCAGGGCAATGACACCGACGACCAGGAGGCCTCCCACCAGGCCGGGCTGGCCATCCGGAGAGACCGCCGGCAGGAGCACGCTGACCGCGATCAGCGCGGCGGCCCCGGTCCCGGCCACGCGAGCGGTCGCCAGGCTCGCACGGCCCGGCGCCACCG
>JBEKAP010000105.1:0-8157 GCA_050015875.1 Candidatus Dormibacteria bacterium
TCGACGGTGACCACGCAGCGGACTCCCCGGGCGGCCAGCTCCTCCAGCGCCGCAGCGTGGAGCCCATATCCCTCGGTCATCCGGTTGGGGATGTAGGGCACGACATCCGCGCCGCCCGCCCGGAGCGCCCGGGTCAGCATGGCGCAGGCGGTCACCCCATCGGCGTCGTAGTCGCCGTAGACGGCGATGCGCCGGCCCTCGCTGACGGCCACCCCCAGGGTGACGACGGCATCGGCCATCCCCTCCAGGCCAAAGGGATCGAGCAGCTCCATGCCGCCGGAGAGGAAGGCGGCGGCCTCGGCACCGTCCAGGCCGCGACCCGCCAGGACGCGGCCGAGCACGGGCGCCTGCCCGGCGAGGGGGGGGGCGTCGCTGATCTCCCAGCGTCGGGGAGCGGGCTTCACGATCTCGGCAACCTACACACGAATGTTCGATCACAGTCTAGCCGCGGCGGGCCGGCGGCGGCAAGGCTCGGACGGCTGCACCGCTGCGTCCGTTGCCTTTCGCTCCGCCGCCCCGGGCGCCTCCGTCCCCGTGCCCGCTCCCCTCGGGACGGCGGGCAACTGGCTCGCAGATCGGTGTCGTCCTCGCCGGGCTTGCCTACGTGAGCGCGAGCGACTGCTGGAGCGTCGGCTACTCCGGCCTGGCCGGCGACAACATGCTGACGCTGATCGAGCAGTACACGGTGAGCGGCTGGAGCATGTCCCGAGCCCCAATGGCCCGGACCCGGAGGAGCCGAGCTACCTCGAGGGCGTGAGCTGCATCGGCGCGGGCGACTGCTGGGCGGTCGGCTCAACCGGGCGCAGCGGGTCCTGGGCCGCGCTGGCCGAGCAGTACACGGGCGGAGGCTGGAGCGTCGCCGCCGAGACGGCTTCCACCGTCTCGAGTGGCTGGCTAAGCGAGCTCTCCGCGGTGACCTGCGCCGGCAGCGGTGTCTGCTGGGCGGTCGGAGCCATGGAGAGCCCTCCCGGCTATGACGGGTGGACGAGTATCGAGACGAACACGGGCGGCGGATGGAGTGCGGTCACGAGCTCCACGCCCGCGGAAGGCGCATTGCTCTCCGGGGTCGCCTGCACCAGCACCGGCCAGTGCTGGGCCGTCGGCTACTCCACACCCGGCAGCGGTGGCACCGAGCCGCTGATCGAGCGAGAGACGTAGCGGCGCGGGCACCCCCGGATCTGGCCAGCGGCACACCCGCGGGGGCAGGGTTTGGAGGGTCGGGTGTCAACCAGCCCGGTCCACCCGGTCTCTAACCTGCACATGGTCGTGATGTTTGCCCGCACATCCGCCGATCCGGCCAGGGAGGACGAGATCCACCAGGCCGTCGAAGACTACGGGGCGGAGCTGTACGGCCTCACGCTGGCCATCACCGCCAACCGGGTCGATGCCGACGACGCCTACCAATCGGCATGGGTGGACGCCATGCGCCATTGGGACCAGCTGCGGGTCACATCCAAGCGCCGCGCCTGGCTGTCAGCCATCGTCGCCCGGTCGGCGAGACGCAGCGGGCGCCAGCGCACCCTCTGGCTGCGCCGGCACGCGCCCTTCGGAGAGGAGTTGGGGCTGGCGGCCGTCATGGAATGGGATCCGACCGTGGCGACCGCCGTCTCCCAGCTGAGCCGCCGTCAACGGACCGTCGTCGCCCTCCATTACGGGCAGGGGTACTCCCTCGACGAGATCGCCGAGATCCTGAGCTGCGGCAAGGGCACCGTCCGCACCCACCTGTCACGCGCGCTCGGCAGCCTGCGAAGGAGCTTGCGAGATGACACCGTCTGAGCAGGACGAGGAGCGACTCCGCCGGGCGCTGGGCCGCCTGATGCACCTGGAGCCACCGCGGCTCCGGCGGGTGGAGCCGCATGCCAGGCGCTGGCTGTCCACCCTGGCCGTGGCCTCCGGCACTCTCGTGCTGACAGCGGGGGTGCTGACCACCGCCCTCGAGCTCCACGCCGGCTCCACCGGCCCAGGAGCGTCGTCGAGCCCGCCGGCCGCTGGGGTCACGGTCACGCCGCCCCCGGAGACGCCGAGCTCCTGGCATCTCGTCTCCGCCCCCGATGCACCCGGCGCGACAGACGGGGAGCTCAACGGCGTGGCCTGCGCCGATGCGAATGACTGCTGGGCCGTCGGGTCCTGGGATGGACCCGCGCTGGACGGCTTCACCACCGGGAGCGGGGGTGGTGGAGCCGGCAGCGTCACCTCTCACACGCTGATCGAGCAGTACTCAGGCGGCGGCTGGAGGGTCATCACCTCTCCCACTCCATCGGGGAGCGACAACGTCGCCCTCGTCGCGGTGGCCTGCGCGGGCGCCAGCGACTGCTGGGCGGTCGGCTTCGACCTCGGCGTCGGCGACGAGGCGCTCGTCGAGCAGTACACCGGCGCCGGGTGGAGCACCGTCACCATCCCCGCTCCGGCTGGAAGCGACCAGACTGGGCTCGACGGCGTGACCTGTGTCAGCTCCACCGACTGCTGGGCCGTCGGCTACTCCAGCCAGGGCCAGCAGGAAGAGTCGGGTTACAGCCAGGGAACGCTGGTCGAGCAGTACACCGGGAGCGGCTGGGCGGTCGTCTCCAGCCCGGATCCCCCGGGCAGCACGAGCAGCCGGCTCCAGGCGGTGACCTGCACCGGCGTCGACGACTGCTGGGCCGTGGGCTCATCGGGCATGGCCGGTGGCAACCAGCAACCGCTGATCGAGCGGGACGCGGGAAGCGGTTGGACCATCGTCGCGGGTCCCAATCCGCCTGACACCAGGGAGCCGAGCATTCTCACCGGCGTCAGCTGCGCCGGTGCCGACGACTGCTGGACCGTCGGCGATTACGGGCCGAGCGGCGACGGCCGATCGCTGATCGAGCACTTCACGGGGAGCGGCTGGACCCTCGTCCCCAGTCCCGCCCCCGTCAGCGCGTCGATCACCTGGCGCACGGCGCTCTCCGCCGTGACCTGTGCGGGCGACGGGGACTGCTGGGCCACCGGGAGCCTCACCGCGACCACCAGCGCCAGCAGCTCGCTTGCCTTCTACACGTCGATCGAGCAGGAGTCGGGCGGCGGCTGGAGCGTCGTCCACAGCCCCAGCCCGCCGGGATCGACGATGAGTGAGCTGAATGGCATCGCCTGCACGGGCGACCGCGACTGCTGGGCGGTCGGCATCTCCTGGCCAATCGCCACCCTCCCAGGCCGGCCGTTGATCGAGCAGGAGCCTTAGCCGTCAGCTGCCGGCCGCCGGCCCCGCCATCAGCTGACGCAGCACCATTTGGAGGATGCCGCCGTGGCGGAAGTAGTCCAGATCGGTCTCCGAGTCGAGGCGGACGGTCGCCTCGAAGCGCACCTCCTCGCCGCACTCACGCCGCGCCACCACGGTGAGCGTGGCCCCGGGCCGGACGCCGGCGACGCCGCGGAAGGTGAAGCTCTCCCGCCCGTCGAGACCGAGCGACTCCGCACTCTCGCCTTCGGCAAACTGGAGCGGGAGGACGCCCATGCCCACCAGGTTGCTGCGGTGGATCCTCTCGAACGACTGGGCGATGACCGCCCGCACGCCCTGCAGCGCCGGCCCCTTGGCCGCCCAGTCGCGGGACGACCCCGAGCCGTACTCCTTTCCGGCAAGCGCGATCAGCGGTGTCCCCTCCGCGGCGTAGCGGACCGCGGCGTCGTAGATGCTCATGACCTCGCCGGATCCGAGGTGGGTGGTGAAGCCACCCTCCCTTCCGCCGGCCAGCAGGTTGCGCAGCCGGATGTTGGCGAAGGTGCCCCGGACCATGACCTCGTGGTTGCCGCGCCGGGCACCGTATGTGTTGAAGTCGCGGAGCTCGACGCCATGGTCGCGCAGGTAGCCCGCCGCGGGCGAGCTTGCGGCGATGCTCCCCGCCGGGGAGATGTGGTCGGTCGTGATCGAGTCACCGAGGTAGACGAGCGCCCGAGCGTCCACCACGTCCGCGGGCGGCTGCGGCTCGGCGCTCATCGCTGTGAAGAAGCCGGGCTCGCGCACGTAGGTCGAGTCCGGGTCCCATTCGAACATCGCCCCCGCCGGGGAGGGCAGTGCCTGCCAGCTCTCGTCGCCCTCGAAGATGCGCGAGTACTCGCGGCTGAAGAGGTCCCTGCCCACCCCGCGGGCCACCGCCCCGCTGATCTCCTCGGCGCTGGGCCAGATCTCCTGCAGGAAGACCGGCCGTCCGTCGGTACCCGTACCGATCGGTTCGGTGTTCAGGTCCACGTCCACCGTGCCGGCCAGTGCGAAGGCGACGACGAGTGGCGGCGAGGCGAGGTACGAGGCCCGCACCTGGGGGTGGATGCGTCCCTCGAAGTTGCGGTTGCCGCTCAGCACCGCGCAGACGGCGAGCTCGCGACTCTCCACCTCGGCGGCCACCTCCGCGGGGAGCGGTCCGCTGTTGCCGATGCAGGTGGTGCAGCCGTAGCCGACCAGGTCGAAGCCGAGACTGGCGAGCGGCGCGAGCAGACCGGCGCGCTCCAGGTAGTCGGTCACCACGCGCGACCCCGGGGCCAGGCTGGTCTTGACGTAGGACGGGGGCCGGAGCCCGCGCTCCGCCGCCTTGGCGGCGAGCAGACCGGCGGCCACCATCACCGAGGGATTCGAGGTGTTGGTGCAGGATGTGATGGCGGCGATGACCACCGCTCCCCTGCCCAGCTCCCGCGCCGGGGGGGGCGCGGGCGCGGAGCCGGCGGTGCCGGTGCCGCCCCCGCGGACGGGTCCGTGGACGGCCTCGAACGACTGGCGCACCTGGCCGAGGGAGACCCGGTCCTGGGGCCGGCGCGGCCCCGCCACCGAGGGTTCGACGGCGGCCAGATCGAAGTCGAGCAGCTCGGTGAAGACCGGGGTCTCCGATTGATCCGTGCGGAACAGCCCCTGCTCCTTGCAGTAGCGCTCCACCAGCTCGACACGGGCGGGGTCGCGACCGGTGTCGCGCAGGTAGTGGAGGGTCTGGTCATCGACCGGGAAGAGGGAGGCGGTTGCGCCGAACTCAGGCGACATGTTGGAGAGGGTGGCCCGGTCGGGCACCGACATCGAGGAGAGGCCGCTGCCGCAGAACTCCACGAACTTGTTGACCACGCCGTGGCGGCGGAGCCTCTCGGTGAGGGTGAGCACCAGATCGGTGGCGGTGGTGCCGGCGCGCAGCGCGTTGTGGAAGCGGACCCCGACCACCACGGGAGTGAGCAGGAAGAGGGGCTGGCCGAGCATGCAGGCCTCGGCCTCGATCCCGCCGACCCCCCAGCCGAGGACGCCGACCCCGTTGACCATGGTGGTGTGCGAGTCGGTGCCGACGACGGTGTCGGGAAACGCGGTGCGCACCCCGTCCAGCTCGCGGACGGTCACCGTGTCGGCGAGGTACTCCAGGTTGACCTGGTGGACGATGCCCATCCCCGGGGGTACGACCCGAAAGCCGTGGAAAGCCTGCTGGGCCCAGCGCAGGAGGGCGTAGCGCTCGTGGTTGCGCTGGTACTCGCGCTCGATGTTGCTGCCGTAGGCGGAGGCGCTGCCGTAGGCGTCGACCTGGACCGAGTGATCGACCACCAGGTCCACCGGGACCAGAGGGTCGATCCGTCCCGGGTCGCCTCCCCATCGCTGCACGGCGCTCCGCATGGCGGCGAGGTCGACGACGGCGGGCACGCCGGTGAAGTCCTGGAGCAGCACCCGGGCCGGGACGAAGGCGCGCTCCCGGTCCTGGGCGGGCGGCTGGCCGTCCCAGCCGGCGAGCGCGGCCACGTCGTCGTCGGTGAGGAACCTGTCCCCGGCATGGCGGAGCAGGTTCTCGAGGAGGATCTTCAGCGTCACCGGCAACCGGGAGACGTCGCCGACGCCGCGCCGGGCGAGAGCCTCGAGCCGGAAGTAGGCCACTCCACCGGGCAGCTCCGCCCGAGCCCCGAAGCGATCCTCCGCCATGGTCATCTCACCTCCACGCGCCCGATGTCCTCTGCGACCCATCCTGCCACGCGGTGCCCTCACCCCGGGGCCTCGAGCCGCCCGAGATAATTATATAGACTAACTATCGAAAGTGGGAGGTGGAACCCCCGGGGTGGGATGGGGCTCGAACCGGCGTCGGGTGCCGGCGGGCCTCCCTCCACCGACGGTCCGGGGCGGGGTCCGCCTACTTGACCAGCGGGATGCCGGCGGCGATGAGGACGTACTGGTCGGCCCACACCCCGCCATGGTTGACGTTGGGCGTGTACCAGTCCGTGAAGTCGGCCCAGCTCATCGTCTCGGTCGCGTTGGAGCCGGCTGGCAGGACGGCGCCGACCCCGTAGGCCTCCGGGTCGTCGACGGTGACCGTGAGGGGCGGCGCCGCGGCGCCGGCGGCGCTCAGGGTGACGCCGGTGACCAGCACGTAGTGCACGCCGCCGCCCACCATCACGATGACCGGCTGCTGGAGAATGTCGAGGCTGTAGGAGATGACCTCGCCCGCGGCCTCCGCGGTGGGCTGGGGGGCGTCTCCGATGTCGTCCCACCTGCCGAAGTGGTCGAGGGTGAGGGCGACGGCGTATGGCGAGGCGTTCCACTGCGAGACGGTGTAGCCGTCGTTGTTGAGGAGCTCGTAGTTCCAGAACAGCTGCTGGACCGTGTAGTCCTCGCTGACCGAGTAGTCGTCGCTCTCGATGACCGGGACCCCGTCCGCCTGGAGCCACATCTCGATGTCCGCGGGGTCACACCAGTCGCCCCCCTGCTGGGAGTGGTAGGTGATGTCGAGCTGAGCCTCGGAGAGGGTGACGAGCGGTACGGTGGCGAGGGTGGGGGTCGGCAGCGGGGTTGCGGTCGGCTGAACGACCGGCGGCGCGGTCGTCACCGGATGGGTCGCCAGAACCGACGCCGCCCGCGAATGCGGGACCGCCTGGTCGGGGGCGGCCGGCGCTGTGGCCGGAGCCGAGGCCCGTGCCTCCCAGGGAGCGAACACCGCGATCAGGGCGGCTGCAAGGGCGACGGCGGAAGCCAGCGCGAGGCGGCTCCCCGGGCGGTGGGTCATCCCCACACCCTACGCGCCCAAGCTTTCGGGGAGATGAAAGAGTCGTGAGAACCGGATGAGAGTTCCCTGAGAAGCACGGCCGGCCGGTCAGGCGGCGGCGGTGGCGCAGTACGCGTCGTAGGCCGCCTTGAGGGCCGGATAGCGCAGGAAGATGATGTGGGCGTACTCCTGGGTCAGGGGCCCGGGCGCCCGCAGCAGGTGCATCCCCACCTCGGTCGGGAGGTGATCGGCCTTGCGCCAGTTGCACCGCTTGCAGGCGAGCACGACGTTGTCCCAGCGGTCCGGCGCACCGCCCCGGGAGACGGGGATCACGTGATCGATGGTGAGCTCGGCGGGGGCGCCGACCATGCCGCAGTACTGGCAGGTGTTGTCGTCGCGAAGCAGCAGGTTGCGCCGGTTGGGGCGGAGCACCCGGCGGGGGACGTGGATGTTGCGGAGCAGGCGCACGATCACGACGTCCTCGGGGATGCGACGGTCCTGGAGGGCCGCCGCGGCTCGGACCTCCGCGTCGGCGTCCAGGAAGGCGACCCGCTCCTTGCTCAGCAGCACGACCAGCCTCCGATGGCTGATCACGTTCAGGGGCTGTAGTGACGCATTCAGGAGCAGGACAGCCATGGTCGAAATTCTATGGCCTGCGCGCGAGGGAGCGGTGGGACCCGGCGGCGGGTCAGCCGCCGCCGACCACCGGGGGCAGCTCCTGGTCTCCGGCCAGGACGCCGGTGAAGAGGTCGCCGACGGTGGCGAGACGCTCCCAGATGGTCGCCATGGTCCAGCGGTCAGGCCGGAGATCGGGGTCGTCCAGCTCCTCCCAGGCGAGCGGGGTCGAGACCGTGGCCCCGGGCAGGGGGCGGAGCGAGTAGGGGGACGCCAGGGTCTTGTTGATGATGTTCTGCGTGTAGTCGATCCGGATCCGCCCGGCTCGCCGGCTCACCGCCCACTCCCAGCTGATCCGGTCCGGCTCCACCCGCCCGATCGCGCGGGCCACCTCCTCCACCCAGCCTCGGACCCGCGCGTAGTCGGGGCCGCGGCGCAGCGGCACGTAGATCTGGAGGCCGGTCTGGCCGCTCGTCTTGAGCAGCCCGCGCAGCCCCAGGTGGTCGAGGGCGGCCTTCACGAGCCGCGCGATGTCCCGGACGTCGTCGAAGCTGGCCGGCTCGAAGGGGTCGAGGTCGTAGACCGCCCAGTCGGGCTGATC
>JBEKAP010000106.1:0-12232 GCA_050015875.1 Candidatus Dormibacteria bacterium
GCGGCCCAGTCGTCGGCATGCTCGCCCATCGGAGACGAGGGCGTGATCGGGTACAGCGAGATCACTTCGGAGAGGGCGTACGCCACCTTGGCGGCGGCCTCGTTGCCATCGATGCAGATGCGCGCGGATCTAGTCAAAGTTCGGTGTCACCTCCGCCGCACGAGCCGCCGCGAAGCGACCCCGTTGCCTGGATTTAGGACCCCCCGAGTCAATCAGAAACGCAGCCGGGGCAACAGGGTCGAGAGACGTCAGTTGCGCGGACCAAAGGTCCTCACCGCCCGCTCTGCCGCCGCCCGGAAATGCGAGGTGAGCAGGGCCGGGAGGACCCCACATGGAAGGACCGGGGAGCCCGCGGTCCCTTCTTGATGGGCCGAATGCCCATATCCGTCAAGGGCTATTCGGCCCTGATACGGACACCTGCAAGGTCGGACCTGGCCCTGCGGGTCAGGACGAATTGGCCCTGGTTGCCGATGCCAAGCCGCGCGCGAGCCGGGAAGATGGAGGAGAGTGAGCACCACCAGCGACGAGATCCCGAGCCGCCATGGCTGGCTGCGCCAGGTCCGCATCATCCAGGGAGGGATGGGAGTCGCCATCTCCGGATGGCGGCTCGCCCGCGCCGTCGCCTCGCACCGCGCTTGCATGGGGGTCGTGTCGGGCACCGCGCTCGACAGCGTGGTGGCGCGCCGGCTCCAGGACGGCGACACCGGCGGTCACCTCCGCCGCGCCATCGAGGCGTTCCCCGACCAGGGCGTGGCCGGGCGCGTGCTCGACCGCTTCTTCGTTCCGTTGGGCAAGCAGGCCTCCACGCCCTACCGACGGGTGGGGATGCAGAGCCACGTGGAGCGGCCCATGGTGCGCGACCTCACCGTTCTCGCAGCCTTCGTGGAGGTGGTCCTCGCCCGCGAGGGCCACCGGGGGCGGGTGGGGATCAACCTGCTGACCAAGGTCAAGGCGCCGACCCTGCCCACCCTCTACGGGGCCATGCTCGCCGGCGTCGACTGCATCCTGATGGGCGCGGGCATCCCCCGCGAGATCCCCGGGGTCCTCGACGCGTTCGCCGAGGGCCGGGGAGCCAGCCTGCGCCTCCTCGACGGCCCCACCGCCGACGAGGCCGCCCCGATGCTTCGCTTCGACCCCGCCGGGGTCGGCTATGGCGCCGCCTCGCTCCCCCGTCCCGCCTTCCTCCCCATCGTCTCCGCGGACTCCCTGGCGGCCATGCTGCTGCGGCGTTCCACCGGCAGCGTCGAGGGCTTCATCGTCGAGGGCCCTCTCGCCGGCGGGCACAACGCGCCGCCCCGGGGCCGCACCGTCCTCGACGAGAGCGGTCAGCCGGTGTACGGCGAGCGCGACCAGGCGGACACCGCCCGGATGGCGGAGCTGGGCCTCCCCTTCTGGCTGGCCGGCGCCACGGGCTCCCCCGAGAGCCTGGCTGCGGCCCGGGACGCGGGCGCCACCGGCATCCAGCTGGGCACGCTCTTCGCCTTCTCCCGGGAATCGGGGATGGACCCGGAACTGCGGGTCAAGATCATCCGCGACGCCCGTGAGGGCGGCGCCGAGGTCCGCACCGATCCCCGCGCCTCCTCGACCGGGTACCCCTTCAAGGTCGTCCAGGTCGAGGGCAGCGTCTCGGTCCCCGAGGTGTACGACTCGCGGCCGCGGGTGTGCGACAGCGGCTACCTGCGTGAGCCCTTCACCACGGGCGGCGGCTCGATCACCTACCGATGCGCGGCCGAGCCGGTGGCGGCCTACGTCGCCAAGGGGGGAGCGCCGGAGGACGTGGCCGGGCGACGCTGCCTCTGCAACGGCCTCCTGGCGACCTGCGGCCATCCCCAGGTGCAGAAGGACGGCACGGTGGAGCCGCCGATCGTCACGAGCGGCGACGACCTCGGCCGGCTGGTCGGCCTGCTCCCCGCCGATCGCGACGAGTACGGTGCCGACGACGTCATCCGCTACCTGACGGGTGCCACCACGGCGCTCTGACCTGGATCGGGCGCGGCCGGCGGGTGACCCCGGACGGCGTCGGACGTGGGGAGCCCCCTATCCTCGAGGCAGTGGCCGCCGTCAGCTGGGCCGGCTTCGCCGCCGGCATCGCCATCCTCCTGCTCACCGCGACGAGCGTCTTCGGGACGCTGGTCGTCCCCCGGGCCACCGCGCCCCGGCTGTCGGTGCTGGTGACCGGGATCGTCCATCGCAGCTTCCTGCTGGTCACCGACCGGGTGGACGGATACCTGGCCCGGGACCGGATCGAGGCCCTCAACGGGCCCGCCCTCCTCATCTGCCTCCTCGCGGCCTGGGTCGGCCTCGTCTTCCTCGGCTTCGCGCTCCTCTTCTGGCCCTTCGTCGCCGGCTTCGGCAGCGCCCTGCAGATCACCGGCTCGTCGATGTTCACGCTCGGCTTCACGACCCCGCGGGGCACGGCCCCGATCGCTCTGGCCTTCCTCTGCGCCATGAGCGGCCTGGTGATCGTCGCCCTCCAGATCGCCTACCTCCCCACCCTCTATGCCGCATTCAACCGCCGCGAGACGCTCGTGACCATGCTCGCCTTCCTGGGCGGCGTCCCGGCCTGGGGCCCGGAGGTGCTGATCCGGCACGAGCTGATCGACAACAAGGAGCGGCTCGGGTGGCTCTACGAGCGCTGGACGGAGTGGGCCGCCGACGTCTCCGAGACCCACACGACCTACCCGCAGCTCCTCTACTTCCGCTCCCCGAAGCCCCTCCGTTCCTGGGTGATCGGCCTGCTCGCGGTCATGGACGCGGCGGCGCTCCACCTCAGCCTCTCGCCGCTCACGGCACCGGCCTCGGCCCGCCCGCTCCTCCGCATGGGGTACGTGGCCCTGGACGACCTGGCCGGCACCCTGGGCATCACCGTCGACGCGGATCCCGACCCCGACGACCCGATCCAGCTCTCGCAGGCCGAGTTCGATGAGGCGGTCGCACGGATCGTGGCGGTCGGCTGGAAGCTCGAGCGGGACCAGGGCGAGGCCTGGAAGCACTTCCACGGCTGGCGGGTCAATTACGAGGCCGCCGCCTACGGGCTCGCCCTCCGTCTCGACGCTCCGCCGGCGCTGTGGTCGGGCCCGCGCCGCAAGGGTCGCGACCAGGTGATCAGCCCCGCCCGCCCCTCCCATCGCGTCCCGCTGGAGGGGGAGAAGGAGAAGCTGCTGCAGGCCGGTGCCAAACGCCGTGCCGCCCGCCGGGCAGCCGAGCACGAGCTCCACGCCCACCACGACGACGAGGTGACGGCGCCGGACTCTCACGCCTGACCGGAGCGCGGCTGCCGGCCGGCAGCCGTCCGGGGCGCAGCCACGAACCGATCAGTTCAAGGGATTTAGGCCCCGCGGGACGGTGACCCTCTCCCCTATCCGGCCCCGGCACCGCCGGGGATGCTGGCGGAGATGCTCGTCTCCGACTTCGTCCAGATCGACCGTCCGTTCGCCGACGTGCGCGACGAGCTGGTCGCCGCCGGGCCCGACTGGCTCGGGGATTCGCTGGTCGCCGCCTACAAGGAGGGCGAGCAGCTGAGCCTCCGGGTCAGCTCCGCGATCGGGCCGATCAGGCTCAGCAAGCGAGTCTCGGCGGAGCTCGGCGAGCTCTCCGTCAAACCCGACCGGGTCACCCAGCCGCTCCGCTGGCGGGCGGCGGGCGCCACCGGGCTCTTCCCCGCCATGGTCGCCGACCTCGAGTTCGTCCCGAT
Source organism: Candidatus Dormibacteria bacterium (assembly GCA_050015875.1). GTDB lineage: Bacteria > Chloroflexota > Dormibacteria > Aeolococcales > Aeolococcaceae > Changshengia. The sequence goes on from JBEKAP010000106.1 coordinate 3,695, forward strand.
GGGGACCGCGATGACCTCGATCAGCTTCATGGGGCGCTACGTGCCACCACTCGGACCGCTGGGGCGCGAGGTGGATCGGATGCTCCTCCACCGGCTGGCCCAGGCGAGCGTGCGCGCCCTCCTCGCCCACGTGGTCGAGAGACTCGCCAAGGGCGGCCTCCAGTCCATGGCTCTGGTCGCCGGGAGCCCTACCGGCGATCGGGTGCAGGCCGGGTGACAGTGGAGGCGGACGCGGGGGCGCGCGCGGCGGAGGCCTCGACGGCCGGGGCCATCGAGGATCTCGAGCACGATGCCGGCGCTCCCCGGGGCTCTCCCCGCCAGTGGGAACGCGGGCGATCCCCCCGGATCAGCCGGCTGCCGCTGCGGACGGTCGCCATCGACCGCTACCTGGAGACCATCTACTGCATCGCCGCCGAGGACGAGCCGGTCCGGCCGAGCCGGATCGCCCAGTGGCTCGGGGTCAAGCCACCAACGGTGAGCATCGGGCTCCGGCGGCTTCGAGCCGGCGGCTGGATCCAGACCGGGACCTGCTCGGGCTGGACTGGGCGAGCGCCCACCTGGAGGCGACCCGCATCTCGGCCTCCCTCTCCGACACGGTCCTCGCCCGTCTCGACCTCTCGCTGGGTGAGCCGTCGACCTGTCCGCACGGGCACGCCATCCCCGGACGCACGGCACCCTACGGGCAGCTGGTCGCCCTCGCCGACCTCCGCCCCGGCGATCCGGCGGCGGTCCGTCGCATCTCCGAGATCATCGAGCACGAATCCTTCGAGCTCCTCCGCGCCCTCGCCACCGCCGGGGTGCGCACCGGCGTGGAGGTCACCGTGGAGCGGGACGGGGGGCCGGCCGGGATCACCCTCGCGGTGGGCGGCAGGCAGCACGCGATCACCCTCGCGCCCGGGACCGCCCGGATGATCTGGGTGGAGACCTAGCCCGAACATCATGAGCGGGCGGGCCGGAGACCCCCGGGGCGCCCGAGGCCCGAGGCACCGGCGGAAAGGGGCCATTGGGCTCTGGTGCGCGTGAACCCCAGGAGCCACCCTGGGATGCCTTAGGAGGATCGGCTTGATGCGCACCGCGATCGTGTATCAGGGGACGCAGGGCAGCAGCGCGACCGTGGCCCGGATCATCGCCGCCGAAGCCGCCGTGCACGGCCCGGTGATCGTCGGCGAGGTGCACGAGATCCCGCTCGCCGAGCTCGATGGCGTCGAGTTCCTGGTCGTGGGCGGTCCGACCCACCATTGGGAGGACTGGGCCGACGCGGCCCGGACCCAGAGCGCCGCCCACGTGCTCCGTGACTTCCACCCGCCGACGGACGGTGTTCGCGGCTGGCTCGACCACCTCCCCCCGCGACCGAGCTTCTCCGCCGCGACCTACGACACCCGCGAGCCCGGGCTGCGCGTCCTCAACGGGACCGCCGCCCTCGCCCTCTACCGCGCCCTCCGTCGCCGCGGCTGCCACCTGGTCACCCGCCCGGCGAGCTTCCTGGTCAGGCCCGGGCAGGTGTCCGAGCTGATGGACGGTGAGCAGGAGCGGGCGAGCAGCTGGGCGGTGCAGGTCTTCCGCCGAGCGGAGCACCACCACCCGACCAGGATCGGCTGAGCCGCCCGGAGCGGGTCGCCGACTCCGACGACCGCCACGGCAGCACCACCCGCGCCTGCCTCCCGCGCCGCAGCCGGGCGAACTCGGCTGCCCGCCTCGGGCCACGATGCCCGACGCCTGCGCCTACCCGGCTTGCGATACTAGACAAGACGAGACGTATCGTCTAGTATCGTCGCCATGACCACGGTCCAAACCGGCACCCGGCCGGTCAGCGCCGCCTCCGGAAAGAGCGCGCGCGATCGTATCCTCCGCGCGGCCCGGCGTTCGCTGCGCACCGGGGGGCTGCCGTCGCTCTCCACGCTCGCCGGCGAGGCTGGCGTGTCGCGGGCCACCGCCTATCGGGCGGTGGCGTCGCGGGGGGAGCTGCTCCAGCTCCTGGAGGTCGAGCCCGATCCCACCACGCGTGAGCGCGTGCTGGCGGAGGCCGTCACCCTCGTCGGCGCGCATGGGCTGGCGGGTCTCTCCATGGACGAGCTGGCCGAGCGCGCGGGCGTCTCCCGGGCCAGCCTGTACCGGCTCTTCCCCGGCAAGGCCGCCCTCTTCCGAGAGGTGGTGCGCGCCAACGCGCCGTTCATCCCCGTCGCGCTCGCCTTCGCCGATCACACCGACGACCCGCCGGAGGAGCTGGTGCCGGCGATTGCGCGGGCACTCGTCCGGAGCGCGCAGGGCCGGGCGGGGCTGGTCCGCACCCTGCTCGTCGAGCTGACCGGTCCGGACGTGGACGCCGAGCTGGCCCGCCAGCTCGCGCTCTCTGAGACCATCGGCCCGGTGGCCGCCTACCTCATCCGGCAGATGGCGGACGGACGGCTGCGGCAGATGGATCCGGTGCTGGCGCTCATGGCCCTGGTCGGCCCGCTGATGATGCACCTGGTCACCCGCGACCTCGCGGAGCGGGCGCTTGGCTTCGACACCCCGTGGGAAGCCGTCGCGGATGAGCTCTCTTCCGCGTGGCTTCGAGCGATGCGGCCCGAGGCGGAGAGACGCCGATGACAGATCAGCGGCCGGCCGTCTCCGTCGAGGGCCTGACCAAGACCTTCGGACCGATCCGGGCGCTGGACGGCGTCTCCCTCACCGTCGGGGCCGGGGAGATCTACGGGCTGCTCGGCCCCAACGGTGCGGGCAAGACCACCCTGATCCGGTCCCTGGTCGGGCTGGTCACGGCCGACGCGGGCACGGTCACGGTGCTGGGCCGCCGCCTTCCCGACCGCGCCATCCTCGCCGACGTCGGCTACATGCCGCAGGCGCCGGCCCTCTACGCCGACCTCACGGCGGAGGAGAACGTCCGGTTCTTCGCCTCGGTGCACGAGCTGGACCGGCATCGCGGTGCCCGGAGCGCCGCCGACGCCCTGGCGCTCGTCGATCTGACCTCGCGGCGGGGCTCGGTCGTGGCGACGCTCAGCGGCGGGATGCGCCAGCGGCTCTCGCTGGCGTGCGCGTTGGTTCACCGCCCGCGCCTGCTGCTCCTCGACGAGCCGACCGTCGGCGTGGATCCCCAGCTGCGCACCGAGCTGTGGCAACGGTTCGCCACCATGTCGGACGAGGGCACGACCATCATCGTCTCCAGCCACGTCATGGATGAGGCGGAGCGCTGCGGGCGGCTGGGCCTCGTGCGCTACGGCCGGATGCTCGCCGAGGGCACCTCGACGGAGCTGCGCCGGCTGGCCGGCGTCGAACGGCTGGAGGACGCCTTCCTCGTCCTCTCGGAGGGCCGGTCATGAACCTGCGACGCACCGGGGCGATCAGCCTCCGGATCCTCCAGCAGTTCCGCCACGACCGCCGCACCCTGATGCTCCTCTTCGGCGTGCCGATCATCCTGCTCGGCCTCTTCTACTTCCTGACCGGCGCGGGCTCCGGCCTCCCGGCGGTGGATGTGGTCAACCAGGACCACGGCCCGATGGGCGCGATCGTGGTCGCCGACCTCAGCAGATCGAGTGAGATCACGGTCACCGAGACCACGGCGACACGGGCCGAGAGCGATCTGAGCGCCGACACCGTGGCCGCCTTCGTCGTGCTGCCACCCGACCTCTCCGCACGCGCTCTGAGCGATGCGGTGATCGCTCCGACGGTCCACCTGGAGGGCACCCAGCCCGCCCTGACCCAGCCCGTCCTGCTCGCTCTCGACCAGTCGGTGACGCGCGCCTCCACCAGCCTTGCAGCGACGGAGGGCGTGAGGGTGCCGGTGCTCGAACCGACCCTGGACTACCTCCACGGCGGGCCCGGCCTCGACACCCTCGACTACTTCGGGGGGGCCTTCATCGGGCTGGTCGTCTTCCTCCTGGTGTTCGTCGTGTCCATCATCGCCTTCCTTCGGGAGCGCAGCCAGGGAACCCTGGAGCGGCTGATGGCGAGCCCGCTCGGGCGTGCCGATATCGTGGTCGGGTACATCGGCGGCTTCATGGTGGTGGCGGCCCTGCAGGCGGTCGAGGTCGTGGTGTTCACCCTCTACGCGCTCCACGTCCACAACCAGGGAAACGTGGCATTGATCGTCCTGCTCACGCTGCTGATGACCCTGGTAGCGGTCAACCTCGCGATCTTCCTCAGCATGTTCGCGACCACCGAGTTTCAGGCGGTCCAGTTCATCCCCCTCACCATCGTCCCCCAGGTGCTGCTGAGCGGGATCATCTTCCCGATCACCACCGAGCCGGGCTGGCTGCAGGTGGTGTCGAGGCTGCTGCCGCTCACCTATGGGGTGGATGGGCTCCGCGACGTGATGCTGAAGGGCGACGCGATCACGTCCGGACCTCTCCTGATCGATCTCGCCGTGGTGGTGGCGTTCGCCCTCGCGCTGATCGGCGCGGCGACGGCGACGCTCCGGAGCAACGCCTCCTGACGCCCGCCGCGGATCAGGGGGCCGGGACCGCCCCAAAGGCCCGGCCGCTCACGAAGGTGCCCTCGATCGAGACGAAGCGCACCACGTCCCCGGTGAGGAACGGCCAATCCCGGGCGAGCAGGGCCCGGGCCTCGGCCAGCTCGGCGGCGCCTGAGATCTCCGACGCCACCCCCTGAACCAGGACGCTCCAGCCCCAGGCGCCGCAAGGATCGTAGCTGTCGGCCTCGAAGGCCACCACGGAGCGATGCACCGCCGCGTCCAGCTTGGCGCCGGGAGCGGTGCGGAAAACCACCCTCTCCCCCACCGCCACGTAGCCGACAGGCAGGATGGCCGGCAGCGCCCGTACGCTCACCCCGACCCTCCCGACCCCCATGGTGGCGAGCAGATCGAAGCAGCGGGCGCGGGACAGCTCACGCAGGCTGAAGAGGCGGCGCTCCATCGGTCCTCAGCATCCCAACCAGCGCCCGGCGAGGCTAGGGGCAGTCGCCTCCCGCGTCCCGGGACCTTCGGCCCTATGCGTCCCTAGCAACGACGGCCGGACAGTCCCTTCGCGCACTCGCCGTCGGCCCCCATGCCAGAGGTCCACGGACACTGGCGCCGCGGCCGGCACCGATCGACCATGCGTCCATGGCTCATCTGATGCACAGCCTCGACCACGTGGCCTGGGCCGTCCTCACCGCCCTGCTGGTGATCACCGCGGTCGCCCTGCTGGGCTTCGTCTTCCTGGCGGCGATCTGACCTGGATCGGTGGGTGCCGGCCACTCACCGAGCCAGCTCCGGATCAGCGCTGACCGAGGCGCCGGCCGGTGACCTCCTGGATGGTGATCCGTACCCAGCGCTCGGGAGCCCTGGTCACCCAGGAGTGGAGTGGACCGCGCCGGAGAGCCTCGACCTCACTCGGCTCGGTGACCACTCCGGCGGTTCCGCGAACCACCACGCTCCAGCCCGAGCGCTCCAGTGGATGGCTCTCGTCGACCTCGAACACCACCTCGTGCCCCTCGCCCACGGCACCGAGCGCGGTGCCCTCGGCGGTGCAGAAGACCACGGCGTCCTCGTCGGCCAGGTAGTTGACGGGGAGCACCATCGGCCGACCGTCCAGGACAAACCCCAGCCTGCCCACGAAGGAGTGGTACTGGAGCAGCTCGAGGCACTCCTTCCGGGTGAGGTCGTGGAGCGGTCTCTGGCTGGCGGTCATTGGCTCCTCCTCGTGGTCGCCCTCGTCTCTCGACACCATAGCGAGAAAAGGGGTGCCTCTGACCTGACGGGCCCGAGCCCTCCCGCCGGGCTGCGCGGAGCGCCGGGACGCCGACACTGGGGCCGTCCGCCGCCGCCCGACGGCCCTGCCCCGACCTCTCTCACCCTAGACTTCGCTTCTGATGACCGAGGTGACCCGGACGTCCCGACTCCTCGATGCCGTCGTCGCGCTCTCGGCCGACCTGAGCCTCCCCAATGTCCTGAAGCGGATCGTGGAGGCGGCGGCGGCGGTGAGCGGAGCTCGCTACGCGGCTCTCGGCGTGCTCGCGCAGGGCCAGCCCGAGATGCAGCCCGGCCTGGTCGAGTTCGTGACCCACGGCATCGACAGCAGGGGCATCCGCGCCATCGGCCACCTCCCCCAGGGGATCGGCATCCTGGGGCTGCTCATCACCGACCCCAGGCCCCGGCGGATCGCCGACATCGGAGCCCATCCCAGGTCCGCCGGCTTTCCCCCGCACCACCCGCCGATGAGGTCGTTCCTCGGGGTGCCGATCACGGTCCGGGACCAGGTCTTCGGCAACCTCTACCTGACCGAGAAGCAGGGCGCGGCGGAGTTCTCCCAGTCCGACGAGGATCTGGTGGTGGCGCTCGCCGGCGCCGCGGGAGTCGCCATCGAGAATGCGCGACTGCATCAGCGGCTCGAACAGCTGGCTGTGCTCGGTGAGCGGGAGCGGATCGCCCGCGACCTCCACGACACCGTCATCCAGCGGCTCTTCGCCACCGGGATGGGGCTCCAGAGCCTGGTCGGCCGCATGGAGGGCAGCGACCTCCGGGAACGGTTGCAACAGGCCGTCGACGAGCTGGACGAGACCATCCGCGAGATCCGCATCACCATCTTCGACCTGGAGGCACGCGGTGCCGAGCAGGACGGGCTGCGAGCCCGGGTGCTGGCGCTGACCGGCGAGGCGACGGCGACCCTCGGCTTCGCGCCAAGGGTCCACATGGACGGCCCGCTCGACGCGGCCACCGACGCGACCACCCAGGAGGAGCTCCTCAAGACTCTCCGAGAGGCCCTCTCCAACGTCGCCCGGCACGCCCAGGCGAGCAACGTGGAGGTGACGGTGCGCGCCGGCTCGGGAACGATCGCCCTCCGCGTCGCGGACAACGGCGTGGGGCTCGCCAAGGACGTCCGGCACGGTCACGGCCTCGACAACATGCGGGCCCGCGCCGAATCGCTCGGGGGCGTCTGCGAGTTCAGCGCTCGCCGTGGTGGAGGGACGGTGGTCAGCTGGCGGGTGCCGGCCTCGCCCTGAGTGGCGGGAGCCCCGGGCATTCCCGCCACTCGCGCCGGTGGTGGGAGGGGCACCGGGTCCCGGCGAGTCGACGGGCAGGCCCGCCGCGCGAGATCGGGAATGCCAGGTGGAGGGGCCGCGGCACCGTGGCGGCCCTGCCGCCATCGCTTCCCCGGCTGATGCGGGTGAAGCGGGCCGGGCCCCTCGCTTGACCTGACCCTCCCATCATGCCCACGCCCCGACGACCGGCACTGGAGGATAACGTCACGCATCGACCCGGTGCACGACCCTAGGCCACTAGGGCCTCTCGTCACATTGGTTAATGACGGCTGGCCCTGGTTGGGCTCGGGAGCTACTCCCAACATGGAGGCATAACGGCCTGACACCACTAGGGAGACCACACCATGACCAAGGCACTTCGCTGGCGCATCTTCACCCTGCAGGCGGGGCTCATCATCGTCTTCGGCGCTCTCGCCGGATTCAGCCTCTGGGCCTCCTCCTACGTCCAGAGCACGGTGAGGACCGAGCTCGCCGCCCAGGACATCGTCTTCCCGGCCGCCAACAGCCCCGAGATCACGGTCCTTCCCGCTGTGGACGCTGCCGCCATGCGGCAGTACGCGGGCCAGCAGCTGACCACCGGCCCGCAGGCTGAGGTCTGGGCCAACAACTTCATGCGGATACACCTCAGCAAGATGCCGACCTACGACCAGGCGGCCACCATTGCCAGGGCCAACCCGACCAGCACCGCTGACCAGGCGACCTGGGAGACCGTCTTCATGGGCACCACCGACCGCAGCATGCTGCTCAACGCATACGGCTGGTGGACCGTCGGCAGCTACACCGCGCTCGCCGGCATCGGCCTGGTGATCGCCGCCCTCGTCGTCCTCGGAACCTTCGCATTCGAGCTCGTGGCCTGGCGGCGCGAGTCTCAGGCCACGGTGCCTGCGACCGTGCCGGCTCCCGCCTTCGGTGCCGCGGGTTCGATCCCGGCGGTCGGCATCGCCCAGATGACCAAGCACGACAGCTAGATAGCCCCCCCACTCCAAACGGCCCGCCGGTTCCCACCGGCGGGCCGTTTCCATCTCCAGCGCCCGGACGCGCACCGCTGAGGCAGCGGACCGGCTGCGATCAGGTAGCGTTACCGCGATGCCGAAGGCAGCCCGCGACGACCCCGCCCCTCCCCCGCCGCAGCCCGGAGGCGGTCTCATCACCATCCGGTGGTGGCGACTCCCCGAGCCGTTCGAAAGCGAGTTCGACTGGGAGTACCGTCCCATCCCGCCGATCCCCGACGAGCTCGGCAGGCGGCTGCTCGAGGAGGTCGCGGATCGCCTCTCGCCGGCGGAGCCCGCCGATGCCGGTCATTCCAAGCAGACCGACGACCCCGGGGAGGCGAAGGCACCGACGGCGCAGCCGCCCGGCCAGGCCTGAGCGACCCGGTTAGCCGGGAGCGGCGTCCGGGCCGCTCAGATCAAGGAAGCGAGCAGCGAAGCTGACGCCGAGGTGGGCGGAAATGGACGCCGCGATCAGGCGGCGGGGTTGAAGTGGCGCCACTCCCCCGCCCCCGGCTCGTCGTCGTCCATCTCGACGTCCTCGGGGAGCTCGGTGCGCCAGGGGAGCATGAGG
>JBEKAP010000107.1:0-8040 GCA_050015875.1 Candidatus Dormibacteria bacterium
GGAGCACGCCGGACTGCCCCCCGACGAGCTGCTGCGCCTCGCCAAGGACGTCGAGAAGGAGATGAAGCGTGCCGCTCGCGACCTGGAGTTCGAGCGCGCCGCCGAGCTTCGAGACCGGCTCACCGAGATCCGGCGCCGCCTGGAGGAGGGCGGCGAGGGCGGCCCGGGCGCGCCGCGCGGGGAGGGGTCGGGGACGGCCTCCGCGGTCAGCGCCGGCGCGGTCGGTGACCGGCCCGGACCGCGCAGTGGGGGACGGCGCGGCCGCCGCTGACGTAGCAACCGAACTGTGACAGCGGGCAATCTCCCGGGCCCACGGCTCGTCACGAATTCGCCATATGGCGGCGACGGTCGTGGCTAGACTGAGAAACGTCCCGGTTACAACGGTGCAAGGAGACGGTGTGAAGATCTGGAGACGACCGGCCGCGGTCGCCAGCGTGACGCCTGTTCGGGTCCACCCTCCTCTGACGTCCACCCTGGTCTGGGACCTCGGCGACCAGTACTGCTCGGCGCGGGGCTGCACCCAGAAGACCGGGCTCGCCTGCAGCTACATCGACCGCCGCGAGCGGCCGTGTCCCACCGGCTGGTGCCCGGAGCACCGCTACGTGACCCAGGGGGCCGTCTTCTGCCCCTCCCACGGGCGGCTGCTCGACGGCACGGCCGACGAGTTCCGCGAGAGCGTGAGGGTGGACCTCGGCAACGTGGTGCCGGTGGTGCTCGCCTGGATCGCCCAGGAGGTGGATGCCGAGATCTCGGCGCTGATGCTCCAGCTCGCCATGGAGTGGCATCAGGCCCTGGTGCTCGACCCCGTGCACTTCGGCCTGGTGGGCGTCCATCGGGTGCGCACCTGGGAGCGGGCGTGGAAGGTCTGTGAGAATCTGGGGCCGACTCTCCGGGTCGCGGTCGTCATCGAGGAGGCCGAGCCCGGCATCGTCGAGGCGCGGGTCAACGCTCGCCCGGTCATCCGGATGCTCGTGCCCTGGAACGAGAGCCACGGGTTCGGCGAGAGGCCGGCGACGGCGTCGGCCGCCGATGCGGCGGAACGCAACTTCCGGGAGCGGCTGCTGGCCGCCCTCACCCGGGGCATCGCCGAGTGGCGACGCGACAACATCGGCAACCTCGAGTCCGAGGACGCCAGCCTCCGCGGCCTGGTCTGGCACGCCCCCGCCGGCTCCCGGAGCGCGTTCCACCGCCACTGACCCGGGCTTTCCCTCAGGCGCACATCTGTTCGCTATACTGACGGGCGATGAGCTCTGTCAGCCGTGGTCAGTCGCTCCGGGGCTTCGTTTGCCGCTCCTGCGGCTGGGCCAGCCCCAAGTGGCAGGGTCGCTGCGGTGGGTGTGAGGAGTGGAACACGCTGATCGAGGCGACCGGACGCCCCCGAGCCGCGGGCGGGACCAGCGCAGCTCTCCGGGCGGTCCGGCTCGGCGAGGTCGGCACCGGTCGCGCACCCCGCCGCACCACCGGGATGGGCGAGGTCGACCGGGTGCTCGGAGGTGGTCTGGTCGAGGGCTCCCTGATCCTCCTCGGTGGGGATCCGGGCATCGGGAAGTCGACGCTTGCCCTCCAGCTCGGGCACGGCATCGGCTCGCCGGACGCGCCCGCCCTCTACTGCGCCGGCGAGGAGTCGCCCGGTCAGCTCGCCCTGCGGGCGGTCCGTCTCGGCTGCCTCGACGATCGCGTGGTGGTGGTGGGGGAGACGGCCGTGGCCGGGTGTGTTGAGGCGATCACCACCCTGCGACCGCCCCTCGCGATCGTCGACTCCGTCCAGACGCTCCACGACCCGGACGTCCCCGGACATCCCGGCAGCCCCTCTCAGGTGCGTGCGGCCGTGGCCCGGCTGATGGAGTGCGCCAAGGAGAGCGGCGTGCCCATCCTCCTGATCGGCCATGTCACCAAGGACGGCGCCATCGCGGGTCCCCGCACCCTGGAGCACATGGTCGACGTCGTCCTCTTCCTGGAGGGTGACCGCCACGGGGAAAACCGGCTCCTCCGCGGGCTGAAGAATCGCTTCGGCCCCGCTTCCGAGCTCGGCCTCTTCCGGCTGGGTGAGGCCGGGATGCTGGAGATCGGCAGCGCTGGGCGCGCCTTCCTCGACGAGCAGAGCCTGACCATCCCGGGCAACGTCCTCACCGTGACCTCCGAGGGGTCCCGGGCCCTCGTCGTGGAGGTGCAGGCGCTCACGGTGCCCGTGGGGGGTACCAACACCCGCCGCACCGCCTGGGGCTATGACCCCTCCCGGCTCAACCTCCTGGTCGCCGTCCTCCAGCGCCGAGCGCGGTTGCCCCTGGGCCAGCGCGACGTCTTCCTCAACTGCGCCGGGGGCGTGCGGCTGGTCGAGCCGGGCGTGGATCTGGCCGCGGCCCTCGCCGTCTGGGGCGCGGAGACCAACGCGGGGTGGGACCCGGGCACCGTCGCCATCGGGGAGATCGGGCTGGGGGGGGAGGTGCGCCGGGTGCGCTGCATCGAGGCGCGCCTGGCCGAGGCGGCGGCGCTGGGCATCCGGAGGGCGGTCATCCCCGCCGGGCAGGAGGACCAGGCTCCGGCCTCCATCGAATGCCACCCGGTCAACGATCTCCAGGGCGCCGCCCGGCTGCTGGTTGCCCTTCCGGGCCGCTCGCGCCCGGTGCGCTCGATGCCTCGCTGGATGGCGGAGGCGCCTGAAACCGTCGCGTGACGAGGAGGGCTCAGGTCAGGCGGCCGTCGCCGCCCTGTGTTTCAATCGGCCCATGATCGTTCCGCAGACCCCGGGGGTCCGCCATGCCCGGGCTCTTGCCCGTCTGGTCGGGGCCGTGGTCGGGATGGTCGTCGGAGTGCTCTACGGCGGGTACATCGCTCAGCAGGCGTTTGGCCGCACGGCGCTGATCGGCGGTGACGGGGCGGTCCTCGCCGTGCTGCTCGGTACCGGTGTGGCCGGTGCGGCGGCGCTTGCGCTGGCGGCCCCCCTGCTGACCGTCGAGCCGTTCCTCTGGTTGGAGAACATCCTGGATCACGCCCCGGCCGGCGAGCTGGTCGCCGCCCTGGCCGGTGGCACCGCCGGGCTCGTCATCAGCGCCCTGATCGCTGTCCTGCTCCTGCCGCTCCCGTGGGGGATCGGATTCTTCGCCTCGGCCGGCGTGGCCTGCTGTCTGGTCTACGTCGGCATCCGCACCGGCACGCGTCGGCGCGACGCCTTCGCCGAGGTGCTGCGCCGCTCCGGGGCCCCGGTCCAGTCCGACGACGACCCGGCCGCGCAGGACGGGGCCCCGATCGTCGTCGACACCTCCGTGCTCATCGACGGGCGGGTCGGCGACGTCGCCGCCAGCGGCTTCATCCAGGGCCGTCTGCTGGTCGCCGGCTTCGTCCTCGAGGAGCTGCAGAGGGTCGCCGACTCCGGGGACCCCCTGCGCCGCTCGCGCGGCCGCCGGGGACTGGCGGTCGTTGACGAGCTGAAGCGGCAGGTCCACGTCACCTTCGAGGTCGTCGACCAGGACTTTCCAGGGACCCCCGAGGTCGACGCCAAGCTGGTCAAGCTGGCCAAGGCCCGCGGGGCCTCGCTCATGACCAACGATTTCAACCTGAACCGGCTGGCGTCCGTCCAGGGCGTCCGGGTGCTCAACCTCAACGATCTCGCCAACGCTCTCAAGCCGATCGTTGGGTCGGGCGAGGGCTTGGATCTCACCATCGTCAAGGAGGGGAAGGAGCTGCACCAGGGGGTCGGGTACCTCGAGGACGGCACCATGGTGGTCGTCGAGGGAGGACGCGAGCACCTGGACCACCAGGTGCACGTGACCGTCACCTCGGTGCTGCAGACCCCCGCTGGGCGGATGATCTTTGCGACCACCGGCGCCGAGCCACGGCCGGTGGAAGGGCGGCCCCGGCCGGCGCCGCGCCCGACTCGGGCGGGCAGCCGCTGAGCATCGCGGTCGTCGTACCGGCGGCGGGACGCGGCGAGAGGGCCGGGACCGACAAGGTCTGGGCTGACGCCGGAGGCCGTCCCCTCATCGCCCTCGTCCTCGAGAGGATCGCCGCCCTGGCGAACGTCGACGCCGTGATCGTCGTCTGCCCGGCGGCTCGGCACCCTGCGGTCCAGGAGGTGGGGCGCTCCGTCGGGCTCTCCGGGGTGCGCTGCGTCCCCGGCGGTCCACGCCGCCGTGACTCGGTGGCCGCGGGACTGGCGGCGGTCGGTGAGGCCGACATCGTGGTCGTCCACGACGCCGCCCGGCCCCTCGTCTCGACGGCGTTGATCGAGTCGGTGATCGCCGCCGCCCGCGTCCATGGCGCCGCCACCGCGGCCGTTCCCTGCGTCGACACCATCAAGCGGGTGGAGGACGGGCTGGTCGTCGAGACCCTTCCCCGCGGCGCCCTGGTCGCGGTACAGACGCCGCAGGCCTTCTCCGCCCCCCTGCTCCGCCGGGCGCACGCCATCGCACCGGAGCTGGACGCCTCGGACGACTGCCTTCTGGTGGAGCGGTTGGGAGAGCCCGTGGCGGTCGTTCCGGGGGAGATCGGCAACCGCAAGATCACCCACCCCGAGGACCTCGTCTGGCTTCGTGGTGAGCTGCGGGGGAGTGCCGGCTCATGACCCTTCGCATCGGGCACGGGCTGGATTCCCACCGCCTGGCGCAGGGACGGCCGCTCATGCTCGGCTGCGTGCGCGTGCCGTCGGACCTCGGCCTCGCCGGACACTCGGACGGCGACGCCGCCGCCCACGCCCTCGCCGACGCCTGCCTCGGCGCCGCGGGCCTCGGGACCATGGGCGACCACTTCCCCTCCGGCGAGGAGCGCTGGCGCGGCGTGGGAGGCCGCGAGTTCCTGGAGCGAGCGGCCGTCAAGCTCGCCGACGCCGGTGCCCGGGTGATGAGCGCCGAGGTGGCACTGGTCTGCGCCCGGCCGCGGCTCGCCCCCTTCTTCGCGGCCATGGGGGAGGCGATGTCCGCCGCGCTCGGCACCCCGCCTGGCACGGTCACGGTGACCGCGACGAGCGGTGACGGGCTCGGTGCGGCCGGTCGTGGCGAGGGCATCCTGGCCTCCGCCGTGGCCCTCCTCGACGTGGGGTGATCGATCGAGCGAAGGCGGCAGGCCCCGAAGGCGCCGGGGACGAGGGCGCGGGCGGTCCGAGCGGCTACTCGGGCGGCTCCGTGGTGACGACCGCGGAGGCGTGCACCCCGGCGTCACCGACCAGCCAGACCCGCAGCGTCTCACCGTGCACCTCGGAGACCACCCGCACCTGATCGCCGAGGTCCGTCGGGAGCCGGTGTTCGCACTCGGCCGTCACCGGGATCCGGTCCGGTAGACGGCGGGCCAACTCGTCCTCCACCGCCTCCCAGTACGCCGCATTGTTGACGTGGCCGACCACGTCGAGGTCGGTCGCACGGATCGACCAGGGCCGGCCTGCGGCTCCGGATGGAGGTGGGGGGTGGAGGAGCCGTGCCGACACCTGGCGCACGTCCCTTCCCCAAACCTGGGCGAAGCGCTCCGAGAGGAGTGCCAGGCGGCCGCTTGTCGCATCCACGGCGGCCCAGAGCACGGCCGCCTCCAGGTGCCCGCCGGCGCTGCTCCGGCCAGATGTTCGACGTTCGGCCCAGCGGGGGCCGGCGCCGGTGCAGAAGGTGCGGTAGTCGAGGCGCTCCAGGTATCGCGGCCATCGCTCCACCGTGATCGCGGCTCGCCGCACCACCCAGAAGACCGGCTCGACGGCCATCCCCGAGTCGTTGCTGTCGTCCGTGGCCAGGTCCTGGAGGTGGCGGGCCAGGGCGTCGAGCCGGAACCGGCCGTGCTCATCGGCATCGCCCAACCGTACCGGCCGGCTGCCCTCGAATACGCGGCTGCGCGGTCCCGGCCCCAGGCTGGTGGCACGGAGCACGCCTCCGGGCTCGTCGACGCTCACGGAGGCCAACGTAGCGGATCGGCGCGGCCACCCGCTCGCCCGGATATCCTTGATCGCCCGTGAGCCTTCGCCTCCACGACACCATGACCCGCCGGCTCCAGGCCGTCACTCCGCTGGAGCCCGGACACGTGCGCCTCTACACCTGCGGTCCGACAGTCTGGAACCGAGCCCACATCGGGAACTTCCGGACCTTCCTCTTCGAGGACGTCCTGCGCCGCTGGCTCGAGCGCAGCTTCCCCCGGGTCACCCACGTCATGAACCTGACCGACGTCGACGACCGGCTGATCGGCAACGCCACCCTGCACGGCAGCGGGCTGGCGGAGGAGACCGCCCCGTGGATCGAGGGTTTCTTCGCCGACGTGGACACCCTCGGCATCCGCCGGGCCCACCACTACCCGCGGGCCACCGGCTACGTCGAGGAGATGGTGGCCCTGATCGAGCGGTTGGAGGCGAGGGGGATCACCTACCGGAGCGACGGGGGGATCTACTTCCGGATCGCCGGCTTTCCGGCGTACGGCAGGCTCTCCGGCATCCCCGCCGCCGGCCTCGTGGCCGGGATGAGCGGGCGGGTGGACGCCGACGACTACACCAAGGAGGACGTCCGCGACTTCGCCCTCTGGAAGACGGTGGGGCCAGACGACATCGGCTGGGATACCCGCCTGGGCCGGGGTCGTCCCGGCTGGCACATCGAGTGCTCGGCGATGAGCATGGCACTGCTCGGCGAGAGCCTCGACATTCACTGCGGTGGGGTGGACAACATCTTCCCCCACCACGAGAACGAGATCGCCCAGTCCGAGGCGGCGACCGGCAGGCCCTTCGTCCGGGTCTGGTGCCACGCCGAGCATCTGACCATGAACCGGGAGAAGATGGCCAAGCGGTTCGGCAACTTCTTGACCCTTCCCGACCTGCTGGACGCCGGCCACCGCCCCTCGACGATCCGCTACCTGCTCATCACCGGGGCCCACTATCGCCGCACCCTGGAGTGGAGCGCCGAGCCGCTCCGAGCCGCCGAGGAGGCGGTGGGAAGGCTCACCGAATTCCGGGATCGAGTGCGAGGTCTCGGGCAGGGGAGCGGCGGCGAGCAGCTCGGGGCACGCGCCGAGGAGGCTGCCGAAGCCTTCGTCCGGGCCATGGACGACGATCTCAATGTGCCGGAGGCCGTGGGCCACCTCTTCGGTGCCATCCGGGACCTCAACCGCCTGCTCGACGCCGGCACCCCTTCGGCGGGGGTGAAGCAGCGGCTGGTGGACCTGATCGAGGAGGCCGACGACGTCCTCGGGGTGTTGCCCCTCGTCGATCGGGAGCGCGCCGCCTCGGCGCCCGACCCCGAGGATCAGGAGCTGCTCACCCAGAGGATCGCGGCCCGAGAGCGCCGGGACTTCGCCGAATCCGACCGGATCCGCGCGCGGCTTCTGGAGCGGGGCATCATGGTCGAGGACACCGCTCAGGGACAGCGCTGGAAGCGCGCCTGAGAGTCCTTTCCGAGGCGGCATCTCTCAGGTGGACATCCTCTACGGGCGCAACCCGGTGCGCGAAGCCCTCCGGGCCGGGCGCGCCGCTCGCAAGCTGGTCGTCGCCGAAGGGCTCGGCGACGAGCCCCGGCTGCGGGAGATCCTGGAGCTGGCGGCCGGTCGGGGTATCCCCGTTGAGATGGCCTCCCGCGGGCGGCTCGACGACATCGCCCACACCGAACACCACCAGGGGGTGGCCGGCTACTTCCACGGACGGCCCTCCCGGCAGCTGGAGGACGTTCTGGAGGGCTGCCGCCCGCCGGCGCTGCTGCTCCTCCTGGACGGAGTGCAGGACCCCCAGAACCTCGGAGCGCTCATCCGGAGCGCCGAGGCGGTCGGAGTCGATGCCGTGATCGCGCCGGCGCATCGGGCGGCCGGGCTCACCCCCGCCGCGGTCAAGGCATCGGCCGGCGCCAGCGAGCACCTCGCATTCCTGAGCGTCCCCAACCTGGCCCAGGCGCTCGCCAAGATCGGAGAGGCGGGGATCTGGCGCGTCGGGCTGGCAGCCGAAGCCGACGAGCGCTACGACCTCGTCGACTACCGGGAGCCGACGGCCATCGTCATCGGCGGGGAGGGGGACGGGTTGCGCCAGCTCACCCGCCGGAGCTGCGACCGCCTCGTCTCGCTGCCCATGGTGGGCCGGGTGGCCTCCCTCAACGCGGC
>JBEKAP010000108.1:0-8034 GCA_050015875.1 Candidatus Dormibacteria bacterium
GGCCCGCTCACGGCGCTCGGGGGCTGCGTGACCACCCTCACCGCGTGGGCGGAGACGCCGGCGGGCGTGCCCGTGCCCACCCCCACCCCCGTGCCGGCGGCGCACTGCCTGGCCATCGCCCTGGTGGTGATCCCGGCCGGGTCGAGCCGGGCCTTCACGGCGGTCCTCCCCGCCCCCGCCGAGCCGGGGACGTACGCGATCCACGCCACCCTGGACGTCCAGGGCCCCGGCGGATCCCCGGTCCCCGTCGTCACCGTCTCGACCTGAGCCCGACCCGCGGAGGCGGCGAGACATGGTGGTCTCTCGTCAGCTTCAATCTCAGCTCCGCCGGCTGAGGGCCACGACGCACTCGACGTGGTAGGTCTGGGGGAACATGTCCACCACGTCGAGCGAATCCACCACGTAGGGCCCGGACGCCACCAGCAGGTGGAGGTCGCGGGCGAGCGTCGCCGGGTCGCAGGAGACGTAGACGACCCGCACCGGGCCCGCCAGGGCGAGCCACCCGGTGACCCGACCGTCGCAGCCGGCGCGAGGCGGGTCGAGGATCAGGCTGTCGATGGCTCCCGCCGCGGCCACCCCGGGCAGCGCCGACTCCACCGGCTCGACGACGTAGCGGAGGCGATCGCCGACCTCGTTGATGCGGCCGTTGAGCCGGCCCATGCGGGCGGCGCTCCGATTGCTCTCGATGCAGACCACCTCACGCGCCTCGGCGGCCAGCACTGCGCTCAGCACCCCGATACCGGCGTAGGCATCGACGACGCGCCGGCCGGTCACCTGGCCGAGGGCGGCGATCACGCAGCCGTAGAGCGCGTCCAGGTGGCCCCAGCTCACCTGCATGAAGGATTCGGGCGTGACCCGGAAGGCCCTCCCCCGCCAGTGCAGGGTGGTGAGGTCGGTGCTCCACCGCTCCGGCTCAGGCAGCACCGCCGCCATCTCGTCCACCACCGCCCGGTCCAGGGCCCCACCGGGCTTGGGCCGCAGCAGCAGCTCGGCACCCTCCTCGCCGGCGGTGACGTGCAGGACGCTCAGGCCGGGGGAGCCGCCCCGCCGGACCAGCTCGCGGAGCCGCGGCAGGGAGCCGGAGATGCGGGGATGGTGGATGAGGCAGTCGTCGACCGCCACCTTGCGCCAGCTCCGAGCCCGATTGAATCCCAGGGCGGCATCCCCCATCCCGCGCTCCCCCGGGACCACGTGGAACTCCCCCCGCCAGCGATACCGCCAGGGATCCGGCATGCCGTGGAGGCGAGGCTCGGGCACCGTCACCCCCGCCCGGCGCATGGCATCGAGCACCACGTCCCGCTTGAGGAGCAGCTGGCGCGGGTAGGCGACGTGCTGGAGCTGGCAGCCTCCGCAGTCGGGGAGGTACGGGCACGGAGGCGCCAGCCGGTCCGGTGACGCCTCGCGGACGTCGACCGCCCGGCAGAACCAGGTCCGCCCCTTGCGAAAGGTCAGCGCGACCTCGACCAGCTCCCCGGGGATGCCACCGTCCACCAGCAGGGTGGCACCGGCCGCGTGGGCCAGGCAGAGGCCGCCGTGGACCATCCCCTCGCAGCGAACCTCGAACCGGGCGCCGGACCGGAGCGCGTCAGGGAGCGAGGCGCTCACGGAGCAGGCCGGTCACCACCCTGGCATCGGCGCGGCCTCTGGTCGCCTTCATCACCCCGCCCACCAGGCGCTGGAGGGCCTGCTCCTTGCCACCCCGGAAGTCGGCGACGGCAGCCGGGTTCTCCGCGATCACGGCGTCGACGAGCCGCACCAGCTCGACCTGGTCGCTGACCTGACCGAGACCCCGCTCCTCGACGACCGCTGCCGGGTCGCCACCCGTGACGTACAGCTCTTCGAGCAGCTCCTTGGCGGTGGAGCCGTTGATGCTGCCCGCCTCCACCAGCCTGACCAGGGAGGCGAGCCCGTCCAGGCCGAGACCGCTGCCCTGGAGCGGGACGCGGGTCTCGCGAGCCAGCCGCGCCACCTCGCCCATCAGCCAGTTGGCGGCGGCCTTGGCGGGCACTCCCGCGGCGACCAGCGCCTCGAAGGCGCGCGCGTCCTCCCGCTCCGCGGTGAGGGTCACGGCGTCGTACGCAGAGAGGCCGTGGTCCCGCTGCAGCCGATCGGCGAGCTGCTGGGGCAGCTCGGGCAGGCCCGCCCGGACCCGCTCCACGAACTCGGCGCTCAGATGGAGTGGGGGGAGGTCGGGCTCGGGGAAGTAGCGGTAGTCGTGGGCGTACTCCTTGCTCCGCTGGGAGATGGTGGCGCCCTTGGCCTCCACCCAGCCCCGGGTCTCCTGGGCGATGGTCTGGCCCTGGTCGAGCATCCGCCCCTGACGGACGATCTCGTACTCGAGGGCGCGATGCACGGCCCGGAACGAGTTCATGTTCTTGACCTCGACCTTGACCCCGAGGCCGGTGTCGCCGCGCTTGCGCAGCGAGATGTTGGCGTCGCAGCGGAACGAGCCCTGCTCCAGGTTGCCGTCGTTGACGCCGATGTAGACGAGGATCTGGCGGAGCCGGACCAGGTACTCACGGGCCTGCGCGGGGGTGCGCAGGTCGGGCTCGCCGACGATCTCCATCAGGGGGACGCCGGCGCGGTTGAGGTCGACCACCGAGCTGCGCGCCTGCTGCAGGATGTCGCCGGCATGCTGGAGGGTGCCGGTGTCCTCCTCCAGATGGACGCGGGTGATGCCGCAGCGCACCTCCTCGCCGTCCACGGTGAAGGTGAGGTGGCCGTTCAGCGAGAGCGGCATGTCCCACTGGGAGATCTGATAGCCCTTGGGGAGGTCGGGATAGAAGTAGTTCTTGCGGTCGAACTTGCTGTGCTCCGGGATCTCGCAGTTGAGCGCGAGCGCGCTGCGCACCGTGTACTCGATGGCGACCCGGTTGGCGACCGGCAGCACGCCGGGGAGGCCGAGGCAGACCGGGCAGGTGTTGCTGTTGGGCGGGCTGCCGATGTACTCCGCGCTGCAGCCGCAGAACATCTTGCTCTGGGTGAGCAGCTGCCCATGGACCTCCAGACCGATCACCGGCTCCCACCGCTCCATCACCTGGTCCAGGGTGCTGACGGCGCTGGTCGCGGTCATGCGCGCGCCTCCGGGGACGCCGTCAGCGGGGGCGGCTGCTGCCTGTGCCAGTCGGTCGCTGCCTCGTAGGCGTGCGCCACCCGGAGCACCTGCGCGTCGCCGAGCCGGGGGCCGATCACCTGCAGTCCGACCGGCAGCCCCTCACTCAGCCCGCATGGGATCGAGATGCCAGGCAGGCCGGCGAGGTTGACGGGCAACGTGAGCACGTCGCAGAGGTACATGGAGAGGGGATCGCTCTTGTCCCCCTTGGGGAAGGCGACGATCGGAGAGGTGGGGCAGACCAGCGCGTCCGCGCCCTCGAAGGCGCGGTCGAATTCTTCCGCGATGAGAGTGCGCACCTTCTGCGCCTGGCGGTAGTAGGCGTCGTAGTACCCGCTCGAGAGCGCGTACGTCCCGAGCATGATCCGGCGCTTGACCTCGGGCCCGAAACCCCGGCCGCGGGTTTGCAGGTAGGTGTCGGTGAGCGACTTGCGATCCACGTGGAGACCGAAGCGGACCCCGTCCATCCGCGCCAGGTTGGCCGAGCACTCCGCCGGGGCGATGATGTAGTAGGTGCTGAGCGCCGCCTCCGTGGAGGGGAGCGACACCGGGACCAGGGTGGCTCCGAGCTTCTCCAGCTGCCCGAGGGCGGCCTCGACCGCGCTGCGGACGCCGGGCTCCAGCCCCTCGGCCAGGTACTCGCGGGGGACACCCAGGCGCATCCCCGCGACCCCGCGCGCGAGCTGGCTGGCGACGGGCTCGACCGGGAGTGGCGTGGTGGTGCTGTCCCGGGGGTCGCGGCCGGCGATGGCGGTGAAGACGCGGGCGGCGTCCTGAACGCTGCGGGTGAAGGGACCGATCTGGTCGAGGGAGGAGGCGAAGGCGATCAACCCGTAGCGGGAGACCCGCCCGTAGGTCGGCTTGAATCCGGCGACGCCGCAGAAGGAGGCGGGCTGCCGGATCGACCCCCCGGTGTCGGTGCCCAGGGAGAAGGGCACCGCCCCGGCCGCCACCACAGCCGCGCTGCCGCCGCTGCTGCCCCCCGGCACGCGGCTGGGATCCCACGGGTTGCCCACCGGCCCGTAGGCGGAGTTCTCGTTGGAGGAGCCCATGGCGAACTCGTCGCAGTTGGTGACCGCGACCGGCACCGCCCCCGCGTCCAGCAGCCGCTGCATCGCGGTGCCGGTGTAGGGCGGGATGAAGCCCTCGAGGATCCGGGAGCCCGCGCTCGTCTCCACGCCCTCCACGCAGAGCACGTCCTTGTACGCGAACGGGATGCCGCAGAGCGGACCGGCGCTGGTCGGGGACTCGGCGAGCATGCGGGCGGCGCGTCCGACCTGACGCTCGGTGAGCGCGTCGGTGTAGCGGAGGACGGGGTGGAGCGCGGCGAGCGATTCGATCGCGGTGCGGGCCTGACCGGCCAGCTCGGCGGGGGTGGTCTCGCCGCTCCGCAGGCGGGCGCCCAGCTCGGCGATCGTCTCGCGACTCACGGTCTGCTCATTCCTGGATCGCCCCGACCTCGAAGTGGTCGCCGCGGCGCTTGGGCGCGTTGGCGAGCGCCTTCTCGACGGGCAGGCACTCCCCTCTCACGTCCTCCCGCCAGGCGTTGACCAGGCCGCCGACCTGGGCGGTCTCGACGACCCTCGACGTGTCCACCCGCTGCAGCCGGTCGACGTGGGCGAGGATGGCGTCGAGCTGCTGGCGGTAGCGCTCGACCTCCTCTTCGCTCAGGCCGAGGCGGGCGAGCATGGCGACGTGGGTGACCTGGTCGCGGGCGAGGGTCATCGCGGGCGATTATCGCTGGCGCGGGTGGGGCCGCGGAGTCGGGGGCCGGCCTCGGTCACGACGGGATGGCGGCTCCGACGAAGCCGGCGGCGGCCAGATCCGAGTCCTCACCCAGGTCGGCGACCTCACGCCACGGCTGGTCCGGTCCCCACGCGAATGTCGCGGTCATCTCGCCGAACGAGGCGATCACCAGGATTCCGCCCGGGACCGCCATGACATTGTCCGTGTTCACCAGGAAGGTCACGTCGCTGCTCAGCGTGGTCATGAGGGTGGCCTGACCAGGAGCGGTCAGCAGGTAGAGCTGACCGTACGTTGTCAGCACGACCGGATCGCCGGAGCCGTCGAACCCCAGGATGCGAGGTGGGAGGGGCGTGCTCGACTCCCCGTCGTACGACGGCGAAGCGCCAGGCGGTGCGGCGGGCAGCTGCCACTCCCCGCTCTGACCGCTGACCAGGTCGTATCGGTCGAGCGCGTCCTGTCCGGCCACCGTCCAGAGGGCATCGGCGTCCGCCCACCCCGGGCCCCAGGTGGTGTTTGCCACCGGCACGCCGAGGGAGCGCGCGGACCCGGAGGTCGGGTCGATCAGATAGGCGTCGCCCAGGACGTAGCAGCAGTTGACCTGGGCCGCGACGATCCCCTCGTCGCTCCAGCCGATCATGTGGTACAGGGAGCCGGCCGGGGTGATCTGCGCGTCCCCGGTCCTGCTGACGACATGGATGGGCCCGTCAATGCCCTGGGTGGCTTGGACGTAGGCGGCGCTGCTCCCGTCGGGAGAGAAGACCGGCGTGGAGGCCGCGGGGAGATGGGTCCATCCGACCCCCGCGAGATAGACGGAGGAGCCGGTCTGCGAGTTCGAGGCGTGCGGGTCGGCCGTGAACTGCCCGCTGGTGCAGCCGAGGTATCCCAACCGATTGCCCGGGCCCTCCAGGGTCTCGACCGCCGGGACCCGGCAACCGGTGAGCCCTGACGGCGTGCGGCTCACCGAGGTGAGCGGGGACGATGACGGTGAGGTCGCCAATCCCCCCGGTTGCTCGGTCCGTGACCCACCGGGGAGGAGCAGCGCTGCGCCATGGAGCACCGCGACGGTGCATCCGACGACCGCGACGGCGGTGGCGACAGCCAGCGCGGCGCGAGCCGCCCGACGGTGGCGGGAGCCAGGCTCCGGGGCAGGTGGCAACAGGGCGGTCGAGCCTCCTATCCGGCCGGCCGGCCGGGCCCGGCCCTTCTCGAGGTCCCCTGCGTGGCCCCCGATGAGCCGTCGGAGGGGGCGTCGCCGCTCCCCTCGTCGGGCGTCAGGGGGAGCCCGGTGAGCACGGTCTGCTCGGTGGGCCGGAAACCGTGATGCCGGTAGACGGCCAGCGCCTCGGGGTTGTCGGGGCGCGTCCAGACGCTCACGAAGGTGGCCTCGTGGTCGCGGAAGAGGCCCATCGCCTCCCCGACCAGGGCGGTGGCCACCCCGCGGCCGCGCGCCGCGGGCAGGACGTAGAGCTCGGCGACCTCCCCCTCCAACCCGTTGCCGGGATCGAAGAGGACGCACCAGCAGAGGCCGATGGCGTTGCCGTTCTGGTCGCGGGCGACGAAGACGACGTTCTCCCCCCGGAAGTGCGGGGCCAGCGGGCCGGTGCGGGCGACGATCTCCTCCCTGCTCTCCCGCGGGTGGTCGTAGCGCTCCTGGTCCTCCAGGCCCAGCTCGACGAGGAGGGCCAGGACCTCGGGGTCGTCGGGACGCTGGAGGGTTTCGATCCGGAGCGGGGGCGCTGCCACCCCGCGATCAGAGCACAACCGGCGCGGGGAGTGTGCGGCGGCGGAAGGCGTGGCTCCCGCCGCCGTGGGCTGCCCGGCGGGGAGACGCCGGGCCGGTGGCGGTGCTCAGGAGGTGAGGGCGGGCCCGGCGAAGGCGGGCCAGCGCTGATTGGGATAGGCCGTCGGCCCCGGGATGGGGGTCACGACGCTGCCCGGAGAGGCGCCAACCGGAGCTTGAAGCGGGGGGGCGCCGGCCGCCGAGAAGCTGACCCCAAGATCCCTGAGACCTGAGGCGGGGTCCCAGTAGAGGGTGTCGATGGTGAAAGTGGTCGCGGAGGTCGTCTCGGCCACGTGCGCCAGCTCGAGGATCAGCAGGCCGCCACCAGGCGTCGAGACCGCTGCGAAGGGCGTGTCCGCCGAGACGCCCCCATCCTCCAGCGTGCTGACCGCGCCCCCGTAATCGTTGCTGGCCGCACCGATCGTCGCCGCGGCATCCGGGCCGGTGAGCACGATGAAACGCCCGTCTCCGGTCACGATCAGGGGGTCGCCCTGGGCGTCGAACCCCATCGGAACCACACCGTTGTCATCCCAGGTCGCCGACGGCGACGGCCCGGGCGGTGGCACCGGCCAGACGGCGGCGGTGCGGGTGGCAAGGTCGTAGCGCAGCAGCGCCGAGTTCGACGCTCCGCTCTCCCACATGCCGTCACCCGTCGCAGCGAAGGCGTCGGTCGTCCCGATGTAGGTCTCACGCCCGGTGGTCGGGTCGAGGAGGTAGTCCGGGAAGCTTGCGCCGAAATCTCCGGCCAGGAAGACGCTCGTGCCGCCATCCGAGGCGGTGACGCCGGCGGAGGTCGAGACGTGGGCCACGACGATGCCCTCATCGGTCCAACCCAGGACGCGGTCCATCTCCCCCGTCGGGGTGATCGTCTGATCGCCCGTGGCATCCACGACGTGGACCCGCCCGGCGTCCCACACACCCTGGGCACAGGGGGTGGCGCTACAGCTGTCGTCCGCGTATGCGAACTCCTGGCCATCGGGCGACCACCCGCAGTCATCGGTCGGCGCCGGAGCGTTGCAGTCGTCGAGCACGGAGGCCGTCTCCTCCCATCCCCCGGCGGGGAGGTAGACGAGGTCATGATCCCCCGGGCCGAGGCGGGGGGCGCTCGGGTCGACGATGAACTGACCGGTCTGGCAGTCGACGAAGCCGGCCGTCACCGAGGCCACCCAGTTGTCCGGGCCACCCGCCGGTTCGGCGCCGGCTCCGTACTCGACGGAGGGGACCACGCACGCCGGGGGGGCGGCCGTGGCGGTCCGCGCGGCCCCCGACGGCCCACTGCCCCTCTCGGTGACCCGGATGGCGGCGAAGGTGGCGGCGGCCACCGCCAGGGCGGCGACCATACTCAGGGCCACCTGGAGCGGGCGGCCCCGCCGGTGGTGCGCACTCTCGCCGCTCA
>JBEKAP010000109.1:0-8006 GCA_050015875.1 Candidatus Dormibacteria bacterium
CAGTCGCGCGCGCTCGGACTGGACCCGACCGAAGCCGGCGCGTTCCTCGCCTTCTGGGAGCCACGCATCCCCGACTCCCCCTACGTCGAGATCTCGTGGCTCACCACCCCAACTCTCGACATGCTGCTCCCAATCACGGTCACGCCACAGCCCACGACCGTGCTCCGGATCTTCGTCGTGATGCGCGGATACGACACCGACGTTGCCGTGCCCGCCGAGCCCCTGCATGGGACCGTCCGCCGCGGGTTCACCCTCGTCGAATGGGGCGGCCTGCTCGGGACCAGCGTGCCGTAGGCCGGACCTCCTGCCCGGCGCGGGCGGTCCCGCGGCGGACGATCTGCAAAGTATCCCGGCGTTCCGGTCATGGAAGATGGTCGATCGTGGCGTTAACATGCCCTTGGGCTCGAGAATCGCCACCACACCCACGCACCTTCGAGGGGAGACCAGACCACCATGAGCGCACCTTCCGACATCACCATCGTGCTCGTCCACGGCGCGTTCGTCGACGCCTCCGGCTGGCGCGGCGTCTACGACCAGCTCAGGGGCGAGGGCTACGATGTGGCCGTCGTCCAGAACCCCACGCTGTCTCTGGACGGCGATGTGGCCGCCACCCGCCGTGTCATCGACGCCCGGGGCAAGCGGGTCGTCCTGGTGGGCCATTCCTACGGCGGAGCGGTGATCACCGAGGCCGGTACCCACCCCAAGGTCGAGGCCCTCGTCTACATCACCGCCTACGCGCCCGACAAGGGGGAGTCGGTGGGCACGCTGCTCGCCGAGGCGCCCGCCGACGCGCCGGCGCCTCCGATCCTGCCTCCGCAGGACGGCTTCCTCTTCCTCGACCGGGACAAGTTTCATGCCGCCTTCGCGGCGGACGTGACCGCTGAGCAGGCTGCGTTCATGGCGGACTCCCAGCTCGGGTGCCACGTCGACGCGGTCGGCGGCTCCGTGACCGAACCGGCCTGGCGGGTGAGGCCGACCTGGTACCTCATTGCGACCGAGGACCACATGATCCCCCCGTCCTCCCAACGCGACATGGCGGCACGTGCCGGTGCCACGGTGATCGAGGTCGCCGGGCCTCACGCCGTCTTCGTCTCCCACGCCGCCGCGGTCGCCTCGTTCATCGCCCAGGCGGCCGCAACGCTGACGCCGTCCAGTTAGCGGTTCGCTCGCCTCGGTTCGGAGCCAGGCCCCAGCACGCCGTCGAAGTCAGACTGGACTCCCGTCCCGGCGCCCGGGGAGGTGCCAACGAGGGCCTGGCCGACCGCGGATGGAGGACCCCTGGCCGGGGCGGCCGGTGGCATGCCGGGAGCTACGATGGGGCGGGACCGACGCCCGGATCACCGAGGCTCCGGCAGATCGTCCGGCACGGGGGAGCGCATGTCTGAGGCCCTCGATGGCGACAGCGTCCAAGCGCGCGACGTGCTCTCGGTGCTGCTCAGGACGGTGCGCCTCCGTGGTGAGGAGGTCCTCAGCTGCGCGCCGGCCTCTCCGTTCGCCATCTCGTTCGATCACCCGGGCGGGACCATCCACATCGTGAGCCAGGGCGAGTTGGACCTGCAGCTCGATGGGGATCCCGCGACGCATCACTACCGGCAGGGCGACGTCTTCATGTTGCCGGTCGGCCGGCCACATGTGATCCGGCACGGCCGACGGTTGAGCCCCCGCCGGCTCGCCGCTCTCGAAAGCCGCGTCGAGACGTTCACCCACGCAGAGGGGACGCGCTGGCTTGCCGGCAGGTTCTCAGCGGACCACTCGCGCGCCGAAGACCTGCTTCACCGCCTACCTCCGGTCGTGGAGCTCAGGGGAGCGAGAGACCCGTCGCTGGTAGGGCTGCAGGTGGCCACCCAGATGCTCATGAGGGAGATGGTCGAGCCCACGCAGGGGTCGCGGGAGATGATCTCTCGGATCCTCGACCTGATGTTCATCCAGGTCTTGCGAGCATGGGCGACCAGCGGCGACGCCACCCCGGGCTGGCTGACCGGCGCCATGGACCCTGTCGTCGGCGATGCCCTGACCGCCATCCACGCCAACCCCGCCCATCGGTGGACCATCGAGGGGCTGGCCCGGAGATCCCATCTCTCTCGCTCCGCGTTCGCCGACCGGTTCAGCCGGCGTGTCGGCGAGCCACCTGCCACCTACCTGGCGGAGCTGCGTCTCGCCAGCGCCGCCAACCTTCTGCGGGACACCCACGAGCCGGTGAACGTCGTGGCGGCGATGGTCGGCTACGAATCGGAGGCCGCCTTCAGCCGCGCTTTCAGCAGGCGCTTTCGCCTGCCGCCTTCCAGGTGGCGTCGCGAGCAATCCAGCTCTCGCCAGATGGACTCGCTGCCGGCCTCAGCAGGGCCGTAGCCGGGCTCAGTCTGTCTGAGGGTTCCTCTTCTGCCTGGCCATGTCCAGCTGCACTCCGACCATGAGCAACCACGCGCCCGAGATGAAGAAGGCGACGTTGACCACCATGGCGACCGAAGCCACGTACAGTCCCGCGGTCTGGCCCGAGACGAGGACGATCGCGCCAATCACCTGGACCAGATAGCACGCGACGCCCACGGTCAGTCGCCGGAAGCTGAGGCCAACCGAACTGCGTCCGGCTCTCCGGGCTCGGGAGTACCCGGTGACGTAGATGATGGCCGCGATGCTCGCGACCATCGCCCACTCGGCTCCCACCGCCAGATGATTCTGACCACCCATGATCGCAAACGCGCAGATCATGAAGACCGACGTCAGCCCCGTCAGCGTGCAGATGGCCCGGTATCGGTGATTGGCGTCCTGGATGATGACATCGAGGTTGAGCGACATCGACACGAATACCAGTCCGGTGAGGGCGGCGGCACCGGACCCCACCAGTTGAAAGAAGCCGCCCCACACCTCCGGGAGATAGATATCGGTTGCCATGGCCTGTTATTGAACCAGAGTCGGTGGGGCCCGCTGGGCCGGGGTGCGGTGGGCCCCTGCCCGGACCGGTCCGGGGCGGTTGCCGGCCTCAGCTCTGGCCGACCGTGTCCGTGGCCAGCTCGTGGGCGATCTCGTCGGCCCAGGCGTCGATCGCCGGCCAGTCCCGGAAGTCACCGTCCGGCAGGAGCGGGCGGCCGGCCGGTGTGGAGCGGACGACTCGCTCCACACCCCTCAGGCGGCTGGGGTCCAGTCCACCGAAGAACACGCGCAGGCCGCGCGGCCGGACCATCGTGCGGAACTCGGCGAACTGCTTCGGCTCGGAGGCCGCGAGGATGTCGCGCCCCTTGGGGTCGGAGGTCGCCGTCCCGAGCGGGCCGCTGCTGAAGAGCCAGACCGGCCGCGCGGCAAATGTCACCCGGTGGCGTTGGACGAACTCGGTCGCCGGGCGGAGCCACTGGCCCATGTAGGCGGCACTGCCGATGACGAAGGCGTCGTACCCCGCGACGTCACCCACCGACTCGACGGGGCACTCGTCAACGGTCCGCCCCGAGGCCCGGAGTGTCGTGGCCAGGCGGTCGGCGATCCCCTGCGTGAACCCGTGCCGGCTGGCGTACGCGACCAGCACGGATGCGCTGCCCGGCGCGCCGGCTCCGGTGGCGCCAGCGCCCAGGGCCTCCGAGCCGAGGCTCCGCCGGGCCACCAGGATGTGGTGGGTCACCGATAGCAACCACATCAGGCCGACCCCGATCATCAGAGCCGCGAGCGCGCCCCAGCCGTCGGTCGCCAGCGTGGCGATGCCGGCGCCCAGGGTTGCGGTACCGATGAGGCCGATGAAGCCCGTCCACCGGTTTCCCAGCCGTCCATGGCCGGCGGACATCGGACAGAGGAGGACGCTGCTGATCAGCACGATGGAAGCCATCGCGCGCGGGTCCTTGATGAAGCCGACGCTTCCCTGATGAAGCAGGGCGGCATAGGTCGCCAGGTCGGCGAGCACGACGACCAGGGCCACTCCGTCCCGCCACCGCTGGCCTGCCGCACTCCGATTCATCGCCGCCACCCCGCATCCGTCCGACGGTCCATCCGCCGGTTCCACGATGCGGCATGCTGGGACCCGGCTGCCAGGGACAGCCGTCAGCTTGCGACAGTGGCCGACGGCGCAGGGGACGAGGGCTCAAGGGCCCGCATGCGACGGCGAACGAGACGGATTCAGAGGTCTCGCTCGTAGACGTACATGAGGGGCCCGTCGCCACCACCGGATCGGTTGGTGAAGCCGAGGCTCTCGTAGAGGCGGCGGGCGGCGAGATCAGGCTCGTCGACTCCGATGTCCATCGTGGCGGCCCCACGCTCCGCCGCTTCTCGCAACGCAGCCTGCATGAGCGCCCGCCCCAATCCCTGACCGCGCCGCGGCGGGATCACGTACAGCTCGGCCAGGTAGCACTCCAACCCGCTGGTCCACAGGGCAGGTCGGAAGCGGAGCACCGCCAGGCCGTCGGGGCCGTCGCCGACGACCAGGACCGCGGTGTCTCCATGATCGAGAAGCTGGCCGAGCCGGGCCGCCAGGACGGCCGGTGCGGGAGAGTCTTCGCCGAATTCCAGGTTGAAATCGCAGAGCAGGCGGCCGAGGCCGTCGAGATCTCCGGGACCGGCTGCCCGGACGCGGGGATGGGCAGAGGGATCGATCCTCACAGGGTACCGGCGCCCCCGATCCCCTTGACTCCTACCGTGTAGTTATATAACCTATCAGTTATGGCCAACCACGACCCTCTGAGCCGCGCCTTCTCCGCCCTTGCCGACCCCACCCGGCGGGCGATCCTCCAACGCCTGGCAGGTGGCGAGGCCGGCGTGGTCGAGCTTGCGGAAGCCTCCACGCTCACGCAGCCGGCCATCACCAAACACCTCAAGGTGCTGGAGCGCGCCGGTCTCGTCGGTCGCGGCCGCGACGGCCAGCGCCGGCCGGCGAGGCTTCAGATCGAGGGGCTGATCCCGGTCGACGACTGGCTCCGCCACGCCCATGCCGAATGGTCCGACCGGCTTGACCGTCTCGAGGCCCATCTCGTCGCCGACTCAGAGGCAACCGCTGCAAAGGAGAGCCCCGATGCCTGAGGCGCACACCACCGTCGACCTGCGATCGGCAACCCCGACCCGGCAGCTCCTTCTCGAGCGCACCATCAAGGCCTCGCCGGAGCGGGTCTTCGACGCCTTCACCGACCCGGATCAGCTCACGAAGTGGTGGTGGCCCCACGGCTTCACCTGCCCGGCGGCGGAGGTCGACCTCCGCGTCGGCGGGACGTACCGCCTGGCGATGGAGTGGCCCGCCTCCATCCCGACCGAGGCCCGGTTCTCCCACTACCTGGGAGGTGAGTACTACGAGATCGACCGTCCGCACCGCCTGGTCATGAGCGGTCGAGCCCTCAACGACGAGCAGGGGGAGCTCTTCGCCACGCTCATCGAGCTGAGCTTCGAGGCCTGCGACGGGGGCACCGCGCTCACCATGCGGCAGTCCTACTACGAGCCGCTGCCCCCGGCCGAGGCAATCGGCGGGGCCGAGCAGGGCTGGTCCGAGCAGTTCGACAAGCTCGAGCGGCTCCTCGCGGACTGAACGACTGGGACCGCAGCGGAGGGACCCGATGGGCAGAGTGGTCGCCGACATGTCGGTGTCGCTGGACGGCTTCGTCGCCGGCCCGCACGACGAGATGAAGCACGTGTTCTCCTGGTATGGCAGGCCGCAGCCAACGCCGCCCGACGCCGCCACCATCGCGGGTGCTGCCGGGCTCGGGCTCGGCGTCATCGTGTATGGCCGCCGGACGTTCGACGTCGCCGGCGGGTGGGGCGGCACCCACCCCACCGGTGCGCCGGTCCTCGTGGTCACCCACCACCTGCCGGACGGATGGCCTCACGAGGGCTCATCGGTGGGTTTCTGCACCGACGGAGTGGAGCTGGCGATGGAGCTGGCTCACCGGATGGCGGGGCCCCGCGACGTCGCCCTGGGCAGCCCGTCGATCATCCAGCAGTGTCTCAACCTCGGCCTGGTCGACCGTATCCAGGTGAAGGTGGTTCCCGTCCTGCTCGGCGAGGGGATCCGCCTCTTCGACAACCTCGCCGCCGCTCCCATCGAGCTGAGCAACCCCGAGATCGTCGAGGGAAACGGTGTGACCCACCTCCACTACGAGGTCTCTCGATCTCCCCGCTGATCGGATACGCGAGAGATGCGCTCGCCACCCGAAGCCAGGAGGTGCCGGGATCCGGGTGGGCTCGGATGAGGTTGCACCCGGGCCGCGCCCGGGCGCAACATGCACGAGCGCCCATCAGCCAGCACTCTCCGTGATGCGGAGGGCTGCGCAACGCTCAGCCAAGTGGTCGGTGATCGCTGCTTCGACGTCGCCGCCGCGCATGCGCACTCCCTCTCTGCAATCGGCGTCACATGGGGCATCGGCAGCCGCGACGAGTTGAGCTCGGCAGGAGCGGACGTGATCGTCGATGACCCTTCGGAGCTGAAGGTTGCGGTGAGCGATCTCATGCCAGGCGGGCGACCCGGCGCCAGATAGTCCTTCAAGTACATGGCTCGGTCCTGACGATCACCTCGCCTCCGCGGCCCGGCGTCCCCCCCGGGCCATCGTGGCGGAGATCCCGGGCTTCAGGGACCGGGAGAGCGGCCTCGACCATCCGTTGGGGGCTGCCAAGGGCCGGTCGCGCGGAGCGACGGCCCCCACCCTGCACCGGACCGCCAGCTGTGCCGCTCGATGGGCGTGGGCTAAGCTGAACCCCTGATTGATCCAGTCAGCGCACCGCCAACCACGAAGATGGGGCGGACCCAGAGAGAGCGGGGGCGAGAAGTTTGGCGCCACTCGAGGCACTCGCAGCGGCGGGCCTGCACCCCTTCGTCATTGGAGGCGACCGCGGACCGTGACCCAACTGGCACTCGCCGACGATCTTCTGGACCTGCAGCTACTTCGGGCCGTGGGGTCGGCTCCCTACGGGGGCGCCGACATCGGGGAGTGCTTGGCCGCCGTTCGCCGGGTGCGGGGCACCAATCTCGATGCCTGGTACGAGGCGTGGAGCGCGACGGCCACCGCCACCCTGGGAACGGCCGAGCAGGAGATGGCGGCGGGACACCGCGAGAGCGCGCGTCTTGCCTACTGGCGGGCGTCGACCTACTTCCGCACCGCTGGCGTGATGCTGATGGGGACGCCCCTGGATCACCGCCTCGTCGAGAGCACCGCGCGTCAGGCCGATACCTTCCAGCGCGGGGCGGCCCTCCTCGCCACACCTCCGAAGCTGGTACGCATCCCCTATCAGGACACCACCCTGCCGGGCTACCTCTTCACGCCCGAGGGGGGGCAGGGCCGGCGAGCCACCGTGATCCTCACCGGCGGGTACGACGGCAGCGCAGAGGAGCTCTACTTCGCGAACGGAGCGGCGGCACTGGCACGCGGCTACACAGTGCTGGCCTTCGACGGACCCGGTCAGGGCGCAGCTCTGGTGAGCCAAGGCTTGGTGCTGCGCCCCGACTGGGAGAGCGTGGTCACCCCGGTCCTCGACTTCGTCCTCGCCCGGCCCGAGGTCGATGCCGAGAGGGTCGCGCTCATCGGTTGGAGCCTCGGGGCACACCTCGCTCCACGCGCCGCCAGCATCGAGCACCGGCTCGCGGCCTGCGTCGCCGACTGTGGCTCTTTCGACCTCTTCGACGCAGCGGTGGCCCGCATGCCCGGCTTTCTTCGTCAGGCGGTGGTCGCAGAGCGGGGCCTGCGGCGCGCTGCCCTGCATCGCATCCTGTTGCGGCTGGCGAACCGGCCGACCGCGGGGTGGGCGCTGCGGCGCGGACAGTTGGTGCACGGAGTGAGCGACCCGCTTGAGTACATCCTCGCCTTGCGCGAGTACTCTCTCCGCGGCAGAGCCGGCTTGATCACCTGCCCGACCCTCGTGTGCAGCGCCGAGAATGACGACATCAGCGCCTCTGCCCCCCAGCTCCTGGCCGAGCTCCGCTGCCCAAAGAAGCATCTGATCTTCACCGAGGCGGAGGGTGCCGGAGACCACTGCGAGGTTGGTGCGCGCACACTCTTCCACTCCAGGATGTTCGCCTGGCTGGATCCCCTTCTACGTCCCGACCAGCAAGC
>JBEKAP010000110.1:0-7982 GCA_050015875.1 Candidatus Dormibacteria bacterium
TCCGCCCAGGTCCTCGGAGGTGACGGTGTCGGGGGTCAAGCAGAGGTCGTCCGTGCAGCCCTGGGTCGAACCGCCGGTGATGGCCAGGTAGTTGGGGAGGCTGTACGGTTCCTCGACGCCCGACCAGTCAGTCATCGAGGCGTACTGAGACGCCAGTGAGCACCAGTAGGGGTCCGGACTTCCGCCGCCGCAGCTTCCGAGGGTGCCCGCGTAGCTCTGGCTCTCATCCATGATCACGAGGATGTGAGCGGGGCCGGCGGCGGGGCGCACGGTCGGGGTCACGGTGGGAGCGGCAGTCGCAGTCACGGTCGAGCCCGGCTTGGCAGTTGCGGTGGGCTGCGCGGTCGCGGCCGGCTTCGCCGTCGCACTTGGCGTCGCCGCCGCGGTCGGGGTCGGCGTCGTCCCGCTGGCGGTGTGCCCGGCGCCGACCGCGATCGCGATCCCGGCCGCCACCCCGGTCCCGGTCTCCGGTGTCGACGCCGGGGTCGGTCGCGGGGTGGTCGCCGGGCCGCCACACCCGGCGGTCACTCCGAGGAGGGCGAGCGCGATGAGCACCACGCCAGAGCGGGCACGGAGGGCGGCCGCGTGTCGCATCTCCTCAATCTGCCATGGCCGCGCCGGACGGTGACTTCGCGGTGGGCGTCTGATCGATCCGCGGCGTTCCCCCGCCTGGATCGATCCTCGGCCGTCGTGACCCGTCCCTACCCGACCGGCTCCAGCGCCTCCAGCCGCAGCTCGCGGGGGGGATGGGTGGCGGCGATGACGCGGTCCCATCCGGACTGTCCCGGCTCCAGCTCCCCGAGCAGGCTGAGCGCGCCGTGCAGCGCCTCCCCCCTTCCGGTCGCCGCGACGGCGGCGTCGGCAGCGTACTCCTGGCGGCGGGACGTGGCGGCGACGACGGGCCCGATGACGAGCTTGACCAGCAGCCAGGCGGGCCAGAGCACCAGCCAGCCGACCAGCGCGATGAGCGAGTTCCCCTGCTGCGCCAGCCAGGCTCCGGCGTCATACAGGATCACGAGGGGCAGGCCGCAGCAGCGGAGGAGGAGGTCGCCCACCCCGTCCCCCCTCGCCCAGTGGACGAGCCCGTGGCAGAGCACGGCGTCCAGGGCGGCGTCGCCGTCGCCCCCATCACCGAGCTCGTCGAGGAGGGAGCGGCCGACCACCAGGTGGCGCGCGTGCACCCGCACCCGCAGGCTGTCACCATCCGCCACGAGCAGGCGCGGCAGCGATGCCAGACCGAGGTCGGCGGCCTCGACCTCGAGCAGCGGTATCACCCGCTCCGCCTCCCGCCGGCTCATCCTCCGGAAACCGTGGTGGCCGAGCAGCCACGGCTCCACCGCCACAGCCGCAGCGAACACCGCCAGCGACACGAGGGCGCCGCCGCCGAGTGCCGCCAGAAACTGGAGTGGCTCGTCGACGACCAGCGACACGACGCTCGACACCAGTCCGTCGGCGGCGCCGCGGAGGGCGCCACCGGCGACCGTGAGGACGGCTCCGCCCGGGCTCGCCCCGTTGCCGCCGACCAGCGCCGCGCTGATCGAGGCGCCCAGAGCGGAGAGGAAGGCGCCGATCAGGGTGTCGGCCACCAGCAGCCAGACCGCGAGCCAGACGCCCGACCAGGCGCAGACGAGGGTCACCGCCGCCGAAGCTCCTCGCCCGCGCACCCCGGTTGCGATCCATCCGACCAGGCCGGGGTGGCTCGGGGGAGCCTCCGGGCTGGCCGCGGTGGCCGCCGGCGGGGGAGGGGCGTGCGTCGGGGCGGTCACGCTTCGCCCGCGGGCAGGGACCGGAGCACCTGCAGCGTCGCCACGCGACGGCTCCCGACGATGCTCAGCACCACCGCCTCCCCGGTCCCCAGCCGCTTCATCACGTTGGGGTCCACCGTGTCGCGGTCGATCGCGCGCACGGAGCGCCGCGCGGCCTCGCCGTCGTCGCCGAATGTCCGCGTCACCTGCACGCCTCGCTGGGTGCCGATGACCCGGGCGACCGCCTCGGCGTCGTCGGGACCGATCCGGTGCGCGATCAGCACGCCGGCACCGAGCAGGGCGCTGCGCAGGGCGTGGGCGGTGCGCGGGTCGGGGAGCTGCTGCGTGCTGACCACGGTGCTGACCCGCGCCTCCCGGGCCTGCCGCAGGAGGTCGTTGATCTGCGCCGGGTCGTCGAGGGCGGCGAACTCGTCGAGGACCAGCATCGCCGGCACCGTGCCAGGGTGCTGGAGCCGCTCGAAGGACGCCTGCTTCAGGTCCTGGATCAATACCCGGGCCATCAGCGCGGTGTCCTGGCTGACCGCCAGGGCGGGCAGGCTGATGTACGTCACCCCGGGTGAGGCGAGCGACGCGGCCAGGTCAAGCTGGGGACCGTCGCTCTCGAACACCGCCCCGTACTCACCATGGAGGAGGGCACCGAGGCGGCTGCGCATCCCTTCGAACGCGTCGGCGGTGACGCCGCCGCGCCTCGCCAGGTCGGCCAGGTCGTCGGCGAGGTCCGGCGTGATGTCGCGGGCGCGGTGGGCGAGGCCCGGCATCCGGGTGCGGTCCAGCTCGCGCCGCAGCCGCCGGATGGTGATCGGCTCCCCCAGGCCCTGGAGCACCCCGACCAGGATCGAGATCGTCTCCATGGCGATCACCCGGTACACCTGTCCCGCCGGCCCGTGGGTGAAGGCGGAAACCAGCTTGTCCGCGATCTGGGCACGGCTGCCCACCGCGCACGGGTTGTACCCGAGCGTGCCCGGGGCGCCCGGGACCACCTCGCGGTACTCGATCCCGGCGGCGGCGGCCAGCCGCCGGGCCGCCGCGCGCAGGCTCGCCCCCTTGGCGTCGACCACCAGCAGGGCGACCCCGGCGGCGACCGCCCCCGCCGCCAACCGCTCGGCGGTGGTCGTCTTGCCGGAACCGGTCAACCCGAGCAGGGTGACGTGCTGCGCCATCGCCTCCGGGACCGCGAGGTCGAAGGGCCTTCGGGTGGCGATCTCGATCCCGAGCCGGATCTGCCCGGCGGGATGCGCGAACGCATCGGCGGAGGGGGACCGAGGCTGCTCCTGACTCCATGAGGGACGACCAAATGGCGGCATTCGGCGCGGGATCGTCTCATGCCGGCCGATCGCTCCGGGAGAGCGCCAATCGCTGCAGTCGACGAGGATCTGCTCAGTGGTGGGCGATAGGCGCGCTGGCCGCGATCCGCCGCAGTCGCACCTCGATCAGGTGCTCCAATCCCCTCTCCGCCACCAGCGTCCGCAGCCGCGAGACCGCAACGGCGCTGGGGAGGTACCACCAGACGGTGTCGACCTCGCGGTCCACCGCGTAGGCACCCGCCAGCAGGTCCAGCCGCGCTGATCGCTTCGGCGTCAGGTCCAGCTCGATGGCGACTCGGGCGCCGTCCCCCCGGCGGAGCAGCCCGTCGGGGATTCGCCCCTGGCGGTCCCGCCATCCGCCCGCGCGGGCGGCCCGCATCCGGTCCCGGCGCAGCTCGCGCTCGGTGGTCCAGGCGCTCCCGGGGTGGGCGGCCAGCAATTCCTCCGAGAGATCGACCAGGGCCAGGTTGTGGCGGATCCGGGCCAGGTCGAGCGATGCGGGGGCCAGGTCGCAGCCCGCGAGCCGAGCGCCCGCAGGTGTGGCGCGCACCACCGGTGGGGCGGCCGCCAGCACGCGGTCGGCGACCAGCAGCCCGGCGGCCTCCAGCGCTCGGAGGCGGCGGAGCGCCGGCGGGGAGGAGGTGAAGAAGCGTGTGGCGAGCTGCTCGGGCGTGACCATGCCGTGGCGCGCGGCGAAGCGCAGGAGGTCGAGGTCACGCGGGGTGAGACGCAAGGTCAGACCCCGGGGACGCGCGGCCCGGGGTGGGCGCGCGCCAGCCGGCGGGAGGAGCGGCCCCGAGTCACGACGGCGGGTGGGGACGCGGCCCGTCGAGCGGCCGGACGGAGGCAGCGGACACGGCGCGAGACGGTAGCGCTGCGGCGATGGTGGCCGCCCCGCCGCGCCAGGGCTGCCGGCAGAGGGTGAGGCCGCACACCTGACGCGCGCCCCCGCGCAGACGGAGCGCCCGCGCCACCTCGTCCAGCGTGCGACCGTCGGTGAAGACGTCGTCGACCACCAGGATCCGCCTGCCGGCGGTCCGCTTCGGATCCGGGACGTCGAGGGCGGGGCGGAGCCGCTCCTCGGCGACGCGGCGACGCTCCTGGTGGCCGAGCCCGGTGAGGCGCGGGGTCGGACGCGTCTTGACGACGGCGGGGACCGCGCCGAGGTCGAATGGCCACGCCTGCCGGCCCGGGAGCTGGCGGGCCGCCTCGAGCAGGATCAATCGGGCGTGGTCGAACGCGCGCCCCCCCGCGCCCAGGAAGGTGGGGCTGGCGGTGATGAGGTCAAAGGGCTGGAGCAGGGCCCGCCGGCTCCCCATCAGAGCGACGAGCATCCCACCGAAGACGGAGGCCGCCTCCCGTGCGCCTCCGTACTTGTAGGCGTTGAGCGCGGTCTC
Source organism: Candidatus Dormibacteria bacterium (assembly GCA_050015875.1). GTDB lineage: Bacteria > Chloroflexota > Dormibacteria > Aeolococcales > Aeolococcaceae > Changshengia. Next base: position 4,468 of record JBEKAP010000110.1, read on the forward strand.
CAGGGGCCCGGACCTCTCCGCCGCCGCGATGTTCCAGCCGAACCAGCGCGCGGAGCTGGCGCAGAGCGGGTTGGGGCAGCGGGCACCGCCCCGTGGAAGTGGCCTCTCGCACACGCGGCAGCGGCGGAGCGCTGATTCGGGCGCGTCGGGGGTCGCGGATGGCTCTAAATATGGCGCTAGCGAATACACAAGACAGATGGTAGCGGGGCGCGGCGGCCGAGTGCCTCAGGTGGAGGTCTTCGGAGAGCTGGTTCCAGGAGCGGGTCCAGTGGCCGAACGCGAGGCAGTCGCCGGCGTTGACGCAGGTGACCGGTGCCGGGAGATTCATGACACCTTTCGACCCTCGCAACCGTCCCCGCGTTACCCGAGAGGGGCCGCCGCCCGCATCGGGGCTATGCTGGGCGGGCCCGGGTTCGCTCCCGAGCCGCTTCACCGGAGGGGAGAGAGCCGATGCCCGTCACGCGCCTGAATCACGCCGTGCTCTACGTCCGGGATGCCACCCGGACCGCCGCCTTCTACCGCGAGGTGCTCGACTTCCGGGTGGTCATGGAGATGGCCGGGGGGAGGGCGATCTTTCTCCAGGCCCCGGCCAGCACCAACGATCACGATCTCGGGCTCTTCACGGTCGGAGAGGGTGCCGCGGCCTCGGGCGCCGGGCGCAGCACGGTGGGGCTGTACCACATCGCCTGGGAGGTCGACACCCTGGACGAGCTGGCGCGCATCCAGGCCCTCCTCACCGAGCGCGGCGCCCTGGTCGGGGCGACCGACCACGGCACCACCAAGGCGCTCTACGCGCGCGACCCCGACGGCCTCGAGTTCGAGGTGTCGTGGCTGGTGCCCGCCGCCATGATCACCGAGGCCCTTCAGGGGCGCATGGCGCCGCTCGACATCGCCGCCGAGAAGATCCGGTTCGGCGGCTCGACGCGGGGCGGCGTGGGGGTGTCGATCCCGGTCTAGCCTCGGAGCGCCGGGGTGGCCATCCGGGCCGGCTCAGTGGAGGAGCGCCACCACCTCGCGGGCGGCCGCGGACATCTCCGGGTTGAGCTGATGGAAGGTCCAGATGCCACGCCGCACGGAGACGATCAGCCCGGCGTCGCGGAGCTTGGCCAGGTGGTGGCTGATGGTCGGCTGGCCGAGGTCGAAGGCCGCCGTGAAGTCGCAGACGCAGACCGGCTCGGCCGCCTCGGCCAGCATGTGGATCATCTGCAGCCGCGTCGTGTCCCCGAGCGCGCGGAAGACGGCCGCGCACTCCTCGGCATCGGGTCCGGGGATGCGGGGCGCGACCGGCTGGCAGCAGCCGCGGATGCGCTGCGGGATCTCCCGGGCGACCGGGGCGCCGGTGGTTTCGATCGCGGCGGGCATGAGCCCATTGTACGGATTGACAAGCATCGATGGGAACCGCTATTCTCCCAGAAACAGATCGACAGCTATCGATGCGAGGAGAGGCCGTGACCGACGTGCTCGACATCACCGACGGGGCGAGCGTTCGTGAGGCGGTTCGGGAGCGCTACGCATCCGCCGCCACCGCGGTGACCGGCCGGGGCGTTGCGGCCGAGTCGGTCCTGCCGACGACCGCCGGCGCGTCCTGCTGCGACGGCGCATCCACCTGCACGGATTCGTGCTGCAGCCCGGGCGCTCCGGCGGACGTGAGTCGCGACCTCTACTCGATCGACGAGGTATCCGCGCTGCCCCCGGATGCCGTCCTGGCCTCTCTGGGATGTGGCAACCCGACCGCCCTCGCCGAGCTGACACCGGGGGAGACCGTCCTCGACCTCGGCTCCGGCGGCGGCATCGACGTGCTGCTTTCCGCCCGGCGCGTGGGACCGGCCGGCAAGGCCTACGGCCTCGATATGACCGATGAAATGCTGGCCCTGGCCCGCGAGAACCAGCGCAAGGCCGGAGTGGAAAACGTGGAGTTTCTTAAGGGCGAGATCGAACACATCCCCTTGCCCGACGATTCCGTCGACGTCGTCATCTCGAACTGCGTCATCAACCTCTCCGCCGACAAGGACCAGGTGCTCCGGGAGGCTTTTCGCGTCTTGAAGCCGGGCGGCCGGTTGGCGGTGTCGGACGTGGTCACGCGCGGCGAGATGCCGCCGGAAATCCGTGAGCGCGTGCTCCTGTGGGTTGGTTGCATCGCGGGAGCGCTGGAAGAGAATGAGTACCGAGCGAAGCTCGCCGCCGCTGGTTTCGAGAGCGTCGACGTGGAGCCGACCCGGATCTATCGCGTGGAAGACGCGCGGGCTTTCCTGAGCGGCCAGGGCATCGATGTGGATCTGATCGCTCCCCAGGTGGACGAGAAGTTTATGAGTGCATTTATCCGCGCCGTGAAACCGGCCGGAGCGTGCTGCGGCGCTTCCTGCTGTGACCGCTGAAGCCGGGGGCTTATCCCGTGCGGGTAACTCGGCCCGCAGCCAGATGACCGAAGGACGGCTGCCCACGACGCCGGAGACCGCTTTTAGGCCTCAACGCCGGAATCGAGCTACCTCCGGTTGTCCTTGGGGGTGACGGGCTTTCTTCAGTTCGCCTTTTCGATGGGGATGCCGTACTCCTTGATCACCGCGTCCGAGATGGTGATGCCGAGGCCGGGTTTCTCGGGCACCGTCCAGGCCGCCGCGCTGTCGTCCCACGTTCCGAACAGCTCCTTGTACATCTTGGGATTGTGCGCGCCTTCCTCCAGAATCAGGAAATTATTCATGGAAGCGCACAGGTGCAGATGCGCCGCCGTGCACACCGGGCTGTTGGGGTTGTGCGGCGCAACTGTCAGGTAGCGGGTGTCCGCCTCGCTCGCCATTTTGCGGAACTCGGTGATGCCGGCGCATCGGGTGGTGTCCGCCTGAAGCACCCGGATGGCGTTCAGCTCCAGAAACTCGCGCAGTTCGAATCGGGATTGGATGCGCTCACCGGCGGCCAGGGAGACACTGGTGGAGAGCTGCACTTCACGCATGGCCTGCGCGTTCATGCCGGGGACGGGCTCTTCGAAGAACAGGGGGCGGAAAGGCTCCAGGGTTTTTGCCACGGTAACGGCCGATCCTACATTGAACTTGCCGTGCCCCTCGATACAGATATCGAAGTCCGGCCCGCCTTCGCGAATCCCCTGAACCATGGCTTCGAGTTCCCGCAGCGTTTTCTGCGTCACTTGCATGCCCGGTTCCAGACGGTCGAAGAACGGGTCATACTTGCCGGCCACCGCGCCCTCGGCCACCAGTTCCTTTGTGCGTTTGGCGTAGGCCTCCCGCGTGCGCGGTAGATTCCGTCCCCAGCGGTAACTGGTGTAGATCTTCACCCGGTCGCGGCGCTTCCCGCCCAGGAGTTTGTACACCGGGACGTTGAGCTTCTGCCCCACGATGTCCCAGAGCGCGCAATCGATCGCCCCCAGCGCGGACATCACGGAGGCTCCGTGGCTGGAGGCGCGCCGGTTGTAGAAACTTTGCCAGAGGTCCTCGATATTCCAGGCGCTTTGGCCCACCAGGGAGGGCGCCTGCCTTTCTATCTCCGTGTAAATTGGCGCCACG
>JBEKAP010000111.1:0-7878 GCA_050015875.1 Candidatus Dormibacteria bacterium
GAGCGGCGCGGACCCGGGCACGGGCACGGGGGGGAGAGTCGGATGCCCCCGTGTGCCGGTGAGCGGCCCTGAGGCCACCGGCATCCCCAGGTCGGCGAGCATGGCGAGGTCCAGCTCCGCGTTCCTCCCCAGGGTGGTCAGGTAGTTGCCGACGATCAGCCCATTGGCCCCGGCCAGCATGCCGTAGGCCTGGAGGTCGCGTAGCACCAGCTCCCGGCCGCCGGCGTATCGGACCACGGCCCGGGGATTCACGAGCCTCATCATCGCCGTGCAGCGGAGTGCGTCGAGGGGGCGGAGCGGTGTCTCTCCGGCGAGCGGAGTCCCCTTGCGCGGATCCAGGAAGTTGCAGGGGATCTCCCGGGTGCCGAGGTCCCGCAGGGTGAAGGCGAGGTCGAGCCGATCGCTCCAGGTCTCCCCCATCCCGAAGATGCCGCCGCTGCACAGCTCCATGCCGGCGGCCAGCACCCGGTGGCAGGTCGCCAGCCGGTCGGCGAAGGTGTGGGTGGAGCAGATCCTCGGGAAGAAGCGGGGTCCGGACTCGAGGTTGTGGTTGTAGCGGTGGATTCCGGCGGCGGCGAGCTGCTCCGCCTGGCCGTCGGAGAGCAGTCCGAGGGAGGCGTCGACCTCGATGTCGACCTCGGCCCGGATGGCCCGAGCCGCCTCGCAGACCTGGTCGAGGAGCCGGCTGTTCGGTCCCCGGACCGCGACCACGATGCAGAACTCGGTGCTCCCCATGTCCCGGGTGTGGCGGGCCAGCTCGACCAGCCGGGCGGTGGCGAGCATCGGCTGGCGGACGACGTCGGTGGTGTAACGCGCCGACTGCGAGCAGAAGGTGCAGTCCTCGGGACACCCCCCCGTCTTGGCGGAGATGATCGACTCGACCTCCACCGCCGGACCCATCCAGCGCAGACGGACCTGGTGGGCCAGCCCGAGCAGCTGGGGCAGCTCGTCGTCACGGGTCAGGACGAGCTGCTCGGCGAGCTCGCGGTCGATGTCGCGTCCCTGCTCGATCAGGACCTCGGCGGCAGCTTCGACGGGGGCGGGTAACGTGGGCATGGCCGGGAGGATACGGGAGCTTATGCGGGAAACGTCACGAAACTGAGAAGCGGGCAGGGCCTCAGATCAAAGGGACCTAAGCTTTCGCAACGAGAGGTGCCTCGGGCGCGCGGCGCGAGGTGGGTCGAGGATGAGTGGATGGCGGTCTCGAACCTGACAATGGTGTCCCTCATGGAAGCACGGGTCCCGGAACGCGCAGCGGTCACGGCCGGTTGCCGGGAGAGGGGCTGCACCGCCCCCGCCTCGGCGAAATGCGCGTACGTCGACGGGCGCGGCCGTTCCTGCGAAACCGCCTGGTGCCACCGGCACCTGCACAGGGTCGGAACCGACGACTACTGCCGCCGCCACGCCAGCACCGTGGCCGCCCTGGGAGGCAAGGCGAAGGACCCGCGCGCGCTGCCGGCCGTGGATCATCGGGGCGCGTCGCTCGTGAACTGGATCTGCGTCGAGGGACACACCGCGCTGCACGGAGCCGTCGCCTCGGCGCTCCGGCCTGGCGAGGTCATCTTCGAGGACCGGACGGTCAACGTCGTCCGGCAGTCCGACGGCAGCCGGCGCTGGGAGCGCGGCTGGCGCATCGGCGACCGCACCGGCCTCACCTCCAAGGTCCTGGTCTGCGTGGACGAGAGCGACGACTCGCTGGTCCTGCTCGCGGTCGACGACAAGGTGGTCGCCGTGGCCGTGCCCCCGTGGATCACCCGGCGCCGGGCGGGTCAGGCGGTCACTCCGGCCCTCGACACGAGTGACCGGAGCCAGTTCTACGGCTTCCTCTTCGGACACATTCAGAGCGCGCTGGCCCATCGGCCCTGACCGGGTGCCGCCCGCCAGGACGGTTCACGGTTGAACCGGCGCCGGCCGGCCGTTCAGGTGCTGGACGGCATCCCGGTCGGAGCGGGCGAGCAGGCGGCGAGGACCAGCTCCAGGACCTCGCGCGGCGTCAGCGTCGCCAGCTCGAGGCGGCGTCCGCTGCGCAGCCAGACGAGCTCCGAGGCGGTGAGATCCGACTCGACCCCGGCGGGAAGACGGGCCGGCGCACCCTCGATGACCTGGAGCCCGACATCGGATGCGGGACAGCGGAGGCCGGCGTCGGCGATATCGGAGGCGCCGGCGCGGCGAAGCGCGGCCGGCAGCCCGCAGCCCGCGGGGTCGGCGTCGTGGACGGCCACCAACCGGCGGTGACGGATCCCGGGTGCCAGCTGGCCGCCGTCGTCGGTCGGCAGCGCCTCCAGGACCGAGAAGCCGGTGCCGCCGGGGAGGCGGCCGGCGTTGGCGGCGAGCAGCTCGGCGGTCTCCCGGCGGTCGCAGACGACGAGGCATCCCGGGGCGGGGTGCCCCGCGGGGTGACCGGCGAGCTGCGCCGTGCCCTCGTCGGCGGCGGGAGAGCCGGCCCGAAGACCGTCGGCGGGTGGCGATGCCACCAGGGCGGTGAACGCCTCCGGCCACACCCGGAGGGCCTCCGCGAGCGGCCCGGCGACGAAGCTCGGGTAGCTGATCGCGAGGGTCCGGCTGTCGAGTGACCTCCGGAGCTCCCGGCCGCGCTCGACCCGGGCGTTGAGGGGAGCGGCGAGCACCAGGGCCCCCCCGACGACCGCGAGGATGGCGGAGAGGGGGACGGTCTTGACCCAGAGCATCGCCCCGGCGAGCACGATGAGCGTGGCTCCGAGACCGATGAAACCCCGGGTGATCGAGTACGCCGGCCGCTCCACCGCCCGGCACACCGCGTAGTAGAGCTGGCGGGAGGTGTAGCGGTGACCGTCGTCACCGAGCCGCTCCGCCTCGTCGACGAGGACGCCGGCCGTGATCGGGAGGAGCACCGGCCGAGTTTGCCATGAGTCGCCGCCGGCCGACGCCCCGTCGGAGCCCCGCGACTCGGGCGGCGCGACCATCGGCAGCCGTCCTCCCAGATCGACCGGCACCCGCCCGTGTGACAATCCCGCCGTGGTCGAGGCGGCCTCCCTTCCCCACGCCAGGCCGGGTGGCCGGCGACCCGCGGTGCTGCCGCTCGCGGCATCCGTGGTCGGGATCGTCGTCGCCCTCCTCGCGCTCATGGCCGACCTGCACCATCCCGGCGGGGAGTCGGCGGCGACCATCGCCCTGCACGTCGCGGGCGGGCTCACCTATGTGCTGGTGGGTGGCGCGGCATGGTGGCGGCGCCCCCACAACCGCACCGGCGCGCTCATGCTGGCGGTCGGCCTGACATGGTTCGTCCAGGACCTGACCCACGTCACCGCCGCGCTCCCGTTTGCCCTGGGGGACTTCTTCTTCGTCGCCTACTTCGGCTTTCTCGGCCACCTGGTCGTGGCCTTCCCGAGCGGCCGCCTGGAGGGCCGGGTGGATCGCGTCGTGGTGACCGCCGGCTACCTCTGGGCCCTGGGGGGCAACCTCTTCACCCACGTGCTCTTCGCCCCGGCAGGCAGTGCCGAGCTCTTCGTGCTCCACCGGGACGCCACTCAGTACATGATCGCCGACGGCATCCAGCAGGGGCTCGACGCGACCCTCTGCGTGACCCTCGTCGGTGTGGTCGCCCTCCACTACTTCCGGGGCACGCCGCCGGCCCGGCGCGCCATCGGTCCGGCGCTCTGGGCCAGCGGCCCCATGTTGCTGGCAGCCATCCTGCTGTCCCTCCCCGCGGTCATCGGCCTGGCTCCCGGGCTGGAGAAGGCGGTGCCGGTGTTCACCCCGATCGCCCTCGCTTCGCTGCCGATCGCTTTCGTCTTCGGCCTGCTGCGCAGCCGGCTCGCCGTCGCGTCCGCCGGGCATCTGGTGGTCGAGCTCGGCTCGTCCCCCCCGCCGGAGCGCATCCGCGATGCGCTGGCCGAGACCCTTCACGACCCCTCGCTCGCACTCGCGTACCAGGTTCCGGGCCGGGACGGATGGGTCGACAGTGAAGGACGCCCCCTCGAACTCCCCGACCAGCGCTCCTCGCGCAGCTTCACCATCCTGGAACGGGGAGGCGTGGCGGTGGCGGCGCTGATCCACGACCGCTCGCTGGAGAACGACCCCGGTCTGGTGGCGGTGGTGGCCGGAGCCGCGGCCCTCGCCATCGAGAACGAGCGTCTTCAGGCGGATGTCCGCGCCCGGCTCGCCGAGGTCGTGGAGTCGCGGGCGCGCCTGGTGACCGTCGCCGACCAGGAGCGCCGGCGGCTGGAGCGCGACCTGCACGACGGGGCTCAGCAGCGCCTGGTCGCCCTCGCCCTCACCCTGAGCCGCGCCGGCGAACGCGTCGACGCGCGGCCCGGGGAGACCCGCGAGCTGCTCGCCGACGGCGAACGGCAGCTGCGCAAGGCCCTGGAGGAGCTGCGTGGGCTGGCCGCGGGGATCCGGCCCGCAATCCTCTCCGACGCCGGACTGGGCGCCGCCCTCGAGTCCCTCGCGGAGAACGCGCCGGTTGCCGTGACGCTGCGCGCCACCGTGGACTCGCGGCTTCCCGACCAGGTGGAGGCAGCCGCCTACTTCGCGGTCTGCGAGCTGCTGACCAACGCGGCCAAGCACGCACGGGCCACCTCGGTGTCGGTCACCGCCCACATCGAGGATGGCCGCCTCCAGGTGGAGGTGGGCGACGACGGCGTGGGCGGTGCGCACTTCGACGGCGGAAGCGGGCTGAACGGCCTGGTGGACAGGATCACCGCTCTCGACGGCCATCTCACGCTCAAGAGCCCGGAAGGAGGGGGAACCCACGTGGAGTTCGAGCTGCCATGCGGGTGATGCTCGCCGACGATTCCGTGCTGCTGCGCGAGGGACTGGCCCGCATGCTGGTCGAGTCGGGATTCGAGGTCCTGGCCCAGGTGGGCGACGCCGACGCCCTGCTCGCGGCCGTGGACGCAGATCCCCCGGATGTCTGCATCGTCGACATCCGGATGCCGCCGACCAACACCACCGAGGGCCTCCAGGCCGCCCTTCACCTGCGTGTGCACCACCCCAAGGTGGCCGTGCTGGTGCTCTCCCAGTACGTGGAGACCCGGTATGCGATGGAGCTGCTCGCGCAGGGCGCCGATGGGGTCGGCTACCTGCTCAAGGATCGCGTCGGCGACGTCTCGGAGCTGCTCGCGGCGCTCCGCTCGGTGGTGGCAGGCCGGTCGGTCATCGACCCGACGGTGGTCAGCCGCCTGGTCGGTCGCCGTCGCCAGGCCGACCCGGTGGAGACCCTCACCCCCCGCGAACGCGAGGTGCTGCAGCAGATGGCCGAGGGAAGATCGAATCGCGCCATCGGAGAGCGGCTCTTCCTGAGCCCCAAGACGGTGGAGGCCCACGTCTCGTCCATCTTCTCCAAGCTGGGCATCGAGGACACCACCGACGACAACCGCAGGGTGCTCTCGGTGCTCACCTGGCTGCGGGGCGACAGCGCGGAGACGCAGCCCTAGGAGACCGCCACAGGGGTGGCCGGCGCGGAGCGCACATGCTCCGCGAAGAACGCCAGGACGCGCTCCCAGGCGTCGGCCGAGGCCGCGGGGTCGTGCGCCCTGCCCCGGTCGTTGAAGAAGGAGTGCCGCGCCCCCGGGTACACCTTGATGTCGTGGATCACCCCGAACTCGGAGAGGCGGGCGTCGAGCCTGCGCCCACCCCGGGCCGTGACGTCCCGGCCCGGGTAGCTGCCCACCACCGGGCAGAGCCGGCGCGCCGCGCTGAGGGGGCGCGGGTTCATGGCGTAGAAGGGGGCGACGGCGCGCAGCCGGCGGTCCCGGCATCCCCAGGCGAGGGCCAGGCCGCCGCCCATGCAGAAGCCGATCACCCCGATGCGCTGCGGGTCGACGTCGGGCCGAGCGGTCAGGAAGTCCGCGGAGGCCCGCAGGTGGGGGACCGCGAACGGCTCGCGGCCGATCATCGCCGCCCCCAGCAGGCGGGCCATGCAGACCGCCCGGCTGCGGTCGTTGAAGAGATCGACGGCGAGCGCCGCATAGCCCTCGGCCGCGAAGCGCCCGGTGATGTCGCGGATGTTGTCGTTGAGGCCGTAGGCCTCGTGGATCACGACCACGCCGGGGTGCGGGCCGGATCCGTCGGGCAGCGCGAGGCAGCCCGTGAGCCGGGTCTGACGCGACGGGACGACGACATCCTGGAGGCTCATGGCAGACGCAGCGGAAGTATGCACCGGCGCCGCTCCCCGCTCCGCTGTGGTCTCATGGTCGGCGCTGATGAAGAGGTCGCACCATGGCGACGTCGAGCGGTTCGACGAGTGGTCCGCCACCTACGACCGCGGCCCGGGGCGGTACTTCTTCGGGCACGTCCATCAGCCGGTTCTCAATGCGGTCACATCCGGACGGGTGCTCCCGCGCCGCGTCGCCGACGTCGGCTGCGGGACCGGGCGCCTGCTCGAGGCGCTCCTCGCCCGCCTCCCCGACGCCGAGCTTGTCGGTATCGATCCGGCCCAGGGGATGATCGCCGTGGCGCGAAGCCGATTCGCGAACGAGCCCCGGGTGCGCATCGAGGCGGCCACCGCCGACCACCTGCCGCTCGCCGACGCGAGCGTCGACGTGCTCACGACGACCATGTCCTTCCACCACTGGGAGCACGCGGAGATGGCACTCCGAGAGGCGGTCCGGGTGCTCGCGCCGGGCGGCCGGTTGCTCCTCGCCGACGTGCTCGGGATCGGTTTCTTCGGCCGCCTGATGCGCTGGACCGGGCGGGGGCACGGAAGCGGCTATCGCAGCGCCGCCGAGCTGACCGCGCTGCTCCGCGACGCCGGCTTCGCTCGCTGGCGGCGACGACAGCTCTGGCCGGCGGTACCCATCTACCTCGTGGAGGCACAGCGGACGACCGGCCTCTGACACGAGGTGCGTTCTCGGGGCGAGCTCCCCGCGCCAGGCGGGCACGGGGAGCGCCGCGACGAGGCCCGGCCTTTCCGCTTCGTCGGTCTGAGGAGGACTGAGGAGAAGGAGACGGCCGGGCACCGCGAGCATCACATCCGAGCCGGGGCACGCTCGGCGGGCAATGGCTTCGTTACAGCCTTGGAGGCGGGCGGCGTAGGCTGCAACGATGGGATCTCAGCGGGGAGGCGCCGGGGGGCGCGAGCACCAGAGCTTCGACGAGTACTTCCCGTACTACGTGAGCCAGCACAGCCAGCCCGCGACCCGGTGGCTCCACTTCGCCGGGACCCACCTGGGCGTCCTGGTTGCGACGGTGGCGCTGGTGAGGCGGCGGCCGGCGGGTCTGCTCGCCCTCCCGCTGATCGGCTGCGGGGTGGCCTGGACCAGCCATGTCGCCATCGAGAGAAACCGCCCGACCAGCTTCGCGCATCCGCTCTGGAGCCTTCGGGGCGCCCTCCGGACGATCGGAATGATGTGGCAGGGGCGGGAGGACGAGCTGATCCGGATCGTCCGCGACCAGAGGACGATCGTGCTGGACGGGGGTGAGCAGGGCGCCGGCTGAGGATCGGGGATGGTGGCCTCCCGCCCCCCTCGATGCCCGGATCGCCCCGGCTAGACTGCGCGCGTGACGTCAGCCGGAGCCGGAGCCGGGCCCGGGCGCACCCGGACGGCGTGGGTGCTGGTGGTGGTCGCCGCCTTCGTCGGCGAGACGGTGGCGACGGCGAACACGCCACTGCTCGCCTACCTGAAGGACCCGCTCCTGCTTCCCCTCTTCATGGGAACGTACGGGGGGCCCGCTCTCCTCATTCGCGACGCCTGGGCGCGGGGATGGATCGGCTGGCCCGGCGCGCTGCTGGCCGGCGTCGCCTACACCGCCTTCAACGAGGGAGTCGTCGCCGATACCTGGTTTTCCCCGCACGCCCTCGACCTCTCCCCATTCCGGCTGGGGCGGGCCGGTGGCGTCAACTGGTGCCTGGTTGCGGGCCTGTGCCTTTTCCACACGGTGGTGAGCATGGGCATC
>JBEKAP010000112.1:0-7802 GCA_050015875.1 Candidatus Dormibacteria bacterium
GGCGCATCCTCGACCTCCCCGAGCTGGGCATCGGCATCACGACGGTGCGGGTGCCGGTGGCGATCGGCCATGCCCAGGCGGTGTGGGTGGAGATGGAGAGCGAGGCCGACCCGGCCCAGGCCCGTCGCATCCTGGAGGATGCCCCCGGGATCAGGGTCGTCGACGACCCCGCCTCGCAGGTGTATCCCACCCCGCGGGAGGTCGCCGGTACGGACGAGGTCCACGTGGGCCGCATCCGGCGCGACCCCAGCCGGGAGCACGGGCTGGCCCTCTTCGTGGTCGCCGACAACCTCCGCAAGGGGGCGGCGACCAACGCGGTGCAGGTCGCCGAGCTGGTCCTGGAGTACCGGTAGGGCCCGCCGCCCGCGACTCGGACGTGAGCCGTCACACCGACCGGTGACGAGCGGCGCGGGGGCGGTGCACCGCAGCGGCGCGGCCGTCACCCCGTGTAGTGATCCACCACCCCTTCACCCACGGCCCAGCAGTCGCGGCTCCCGCTGCAGCTCACCGCCGAGAGCCAGCTGGGGATGGAGATGGTCCCGCTCGAGACGACGGTCCAGGAGCTGCCCGCGTAGCTCTCGATCAGAGGCTCGTCATCGCCGCTGTCGCTGACAGAGCCGTTCCCCACCGCCCAACATTCGGTGGCGCCGGCGCAGGTCACACCCACGAGGCCGTCGTCATCGGGGGTGGGGCTGTCGACGATCGTCCAGCCGCCCACCGTGTACTGCTCGATCAGGGGTTCCTGGACCCCACCCTTGTCCCCTCCGGTGGTCTGGTCGCCGACGGCCCAGCATTCGCTGACACCGACGCAGGTCACGCCACTCAGCGAGGTGCCCGCACCGACGCCACTCGCGCCGGTCGGGGCTGGGCTCGGCGCCACACTCCAGCCGGTGCCCTCGTAGTGTTCGATCAGCGCACTGGTCGAGTCGGAGATCTGAGGTGAACCCTCGCCGACGGCCCAGCAGTCGCTGGCGCCGGCGCAGCTCACCGCGGACAGCATCCCATTGTCGTCGCCCGCGGGCAGGTCGCCCGCTGTGACGGTCCAGGCGCCGGCCGAGTAGTGCTCGATCAGCGGCTGGTACGGTTCGCCGTTCGTGTCGCTGAAGTATCCGACCGCCCAGCAGTCGCCGGTGCTCTGGCAGGCCACGGAGCTGAGCGCTCCCTCGACCGCCCCGGTGGGAAGGGGGGGCGACACGACGCTCCACGCACCGCCATCATCGCCCTCGACCAGGGGCTGGTCGGGCCCCTCGCTTTCCTTTCCGTAGTCCCCGACGAACCAGCAGTCCGAGGCGCTCGCGCAGGCCACCGCGCTGAGGTCGGTCCAGGCGCTCCCGGTCGGGCTCGGAGAGGGGACTGAGGTCCAGGTGCCACCTGAGTAGCTCTCGACGCCCCCCCCCGTGGTCGTGCCGGAGCCGAATCCCCCATTGGTTATGGGGGTGCCCACCGCCCAGCAGTCGCCGGAGCTCACGCAGGCCACGCCGGAGAGGTCACCCATGCTCGTCGCGCTGATCTGCCAGGAACCGGTCCCGCTCACCACGCCGGGCGTCGGCGAAGCCGAGGGTGTGGCAGACGCGCCGATCGGGGGTGGCGTTGGCGTGTGGCTGGAGGCCGTCTGCCCGGCCAGCCTGCCGGCCAGGATGATCGCGACCATGGCGGCAGCGACCGCCACCGCCGTCGACATGGCGGCAACGAGCCGCCAGCGCGAGCTGGGACCCGGTCGGGTGCTGGTCCGGCGCTCCGGGGCGGGCAGGCGCAGCAGCGGCTGCATCGAGGCACGCAGCCGATCTTCGAGATCAGTCTTCATCACTCAGCTCCTTTCGCAGGTGCTCGAGGGCCCGGTTGAGGTGGCTGCGCACGGTCCCCCCGCTGCAGCCGAGGAGGGTGCCCACCTCGTCGAGGGAGTAGCCGTAGCCGTAGTGGAGCGCGACGACGGCGCGCTGCCGGGTGGTGAGCAGATTCAGGGCCCGGCCCAGGCTGGGATCCCAGTGCATCACCGTTCCCAGGTTGTCGGCCCTCTCCGCGTCCACGTGGCGGGCGAGCCAGCGCACGCGCAGCCGCCGGTGGCGCTGCGCGGTGCGGGCGCAGATGGTGGCGAGCCAGGCTCTGGGGCTCTCCCGCGCCCTGAGCTGATCCCACCGCCTCCAGGCCTGCTCCAGCGCATCCTGATAGGCGTCCTCCGCGTCGGCCAGGTTGCCGGTGATCGACACGGTCAGCCCGTAGAGGGCGCGGCCGTGTTCGGCGATCGCCATCTCGAAGGTCGACCCTGGGTCAAGGGGCAGCCCGCCCGCGTGTATCTGCAGCGGCGTCACCTGCGTCACATGTAGTGAGAGCACCCGTGGGCGCTCCTGGTTTACGCGGAGATGGATCCCGGACCGCCCCGGGCGCCGGTGCCCGTCGGATTCTCTCAGCCGCTGCGATCCCGGTGCCCGAGGTGGTCCCGCTGAACCGCCGGCCCGGGTCCGGCGGGCCGGCGCCGGTATCATGCCGCGATCGAACGGCTCCGCTCCCTCCCCTGGCTGCGCATCGCGCGCGTCCTGTTCGCCCTCTACCTGGTGGGCGCCCTGATCAGCGTCTGGCTGCCCGGCGACTGGCGGCAGGCCGACGTGGCGCTTTACCGCACCGATGCGCTCGCCTTCTGGGGACACCTCTCGCATCCGTCGCTTCCCCACGAGTATCCACCGCTCGCGGTCATCCCCTTCGGCCTGGCGGCGATCGGGCCGCCGTCGGTGGGGCAGGACGCCTTCGCTCTCGGGATGGCGGCCCTCTTCGTCCTCGGTTTCGTCGCCGTCCGGAGGTGGTGGGGCGCCTCACACGCCTGGACCTATGGCGCCTACGCCCTGGCGGCCGGCCCGGCGACGCTCCTCTTCCGCTACGACATCGTGCCCGCCCTGATGGTGCTGGGCTGCCTCCGGCTCCTCGAACGGCGCCGCTTCGCCTCCACCTACCCGCTGATCGGCCTCGGCACCCTGGTCAAGCTCTTCCCGCTGGCCCTGCTCCCGGTCACCGTGATCGCCCACGCCCGCGCCACGCGGGGCAGGGGCACGGCGGTGGCGATCCGGGGCCTGGCCACCGGCGTGGCCGTCTGCGCGGTCATCGTCGCGGGCGGATTCGCTCTGGGGCGCGTCATCGATCCGGCCCACGGGCTGGGAGCGATCACCTACAACGTCGACCGCCCCGTCCAGGTCGAGTCGGTGCCGGCCACCCTGATGTGGCTCGGGTCGTGGTTCGGGGTGGCCGCCCACCCCGTCTATGCCTCGGTCTCCTACGACCTGGTCGGACGCCTGAGCGGCGCCGCCTCCGCGGCGGGGGATGTCGCCCTGGTGGTTGGGATGCTCTGGGTGTGGTGGAGGCAGCTCACCGGGCGGATGGACGTGGGGCACGCGGTGGTCGGCTCCCTGCTCGTCCTGCTCTGCACCACCGGGGTGCTGAGCACGCAGTTCCTGCTCTGGGTGGCGCCCGTGCTCGCTGTCGTCGAGGGCTTCCGCTACCGTTGGCTGGCCGTCTTCCTGCTCACCGCGCTGATCTTCCCGGTGCTCTACCAGGTCGCGGTGGAGTACTCGCCGGTCCTCCGCTACTCGTGGTGGTTCCTGGCCGGGATCGGGGCCCGCAACGTGCTGCTCGTCGTCTGCACGGTCCTCTTCCTGGTCACCGGCTCGAGGCTCGGCGACCACCGGTCGCCGGCCACGCAGCCACCCGTCACCCAGCCGGCCGGCGCCCCCTGACCATGACCAGCCCGCCTGCGCACGCGGATCCGCCGCCGATCGCCGTGCGCGGTCTGCGCCGCGCCCTGATCCCGGTGCTGGCGCTCGCCTTCGTGGTCGCATCCGCCGCCGCCGTGCTCCTCTTCGACACCAGCAAGACCGACCTCGACGTCTTCTTCTGGCCGTCAGCGGAGATCGCGCTGCACGGGCACCCGCTGCTCGCATACTCGCTCCGCGCCGGCCCCTATCCCAACGCCAACGGACCGGTGAGCCTCCTGCCGCTCGGGGTGGTGGTGGCAATCGTCAACGCCCTCGGGCTGCAGGACAGCATGAGGCTGCGCGACGCCCTGACCGTGGGCGCGTTCGCCGTCTTCTCCCTGCTCATGGCCCACGAGGCGGTCCTCGCGGTGGAGGCGGGGCGGGGGACGGGGTGGCGGACCTGGCGGGGGTGGCCGGTCCGGCGGCTCCTGGTGGCGGCGGTCTTCCTGCTGGCCCCGCCGCTCTGGGTGGCCCTGGTCGGTTACGGCCACATCGAGGAGCCGCTGGAGCTGTGGCTCATCCTGCTCGCGGTGCGGCTGCTCGGCCGGGGCAGGACGGTCTGGGCGGGCGTCTGCCTGGGCCTCGCCGTGATGACCAAGAGCGTCAGCGCCGTCTGCCTCATCCCCGTGGTCGCCGCCCTCCTCTTCGACCGCCGTCTGAGGTCGGCGGCGGCGGTGACCGGCGCGGCGGTGCTCACCGCCGTGGTCGCGATCGCCCCCTTCCTGCTCGCCGACCGCTCCGACGTCGTCTACTCGCTGGTCACCTACCGGGGAGACCTCCCCATCGTGGGCGGCTCGCTCTGGGTGGCGTTCCTTGGGTCGGGCTGGGACAGGTTCGTCGGCCAATGGGATGCCGTGCTCTTCGGTGGGTCGGCGTTCCTGCTGAGCGCCGCCGGCCTGGCCTGGAGGCCGCGCCGGGGGTGGGCCGCCCCGCGGGTGTACGGCCTGCTGGCGGTGGCGGCGGCCTGCGTCCCCATGCTCGCCAAGACCTCCTGGCCGTACTACCTCCTCGACCCCTACGTCTTCGCCGCCATCTGGTGGCTGGGGCGCCCCGGACGGGTGCTCCACTGGCGCCTGGCTGCTCCCCTCCTCCTCGCGGGCGGCGGCATCGTGCTCGCGGCGGTCGAGCCGACCCTGCCGCTCGCCGCCGGCCCCGGGGCGGTGGTGGGGGTCGCGGCCTCGACCGGGATGGCCGTCGTGATCGCGCTGCTCCTCGGCCTCTCGGGCACCGCGCCGGGCTCAGCGATCCCGTAGCCGGAAGACGAACTTGGCGGCGCTGTGCGTCTCCGAGAAATGCACCACCTTGACGTCCACGAGGCCGGCTTCCAGTCCCGCGGCGAGCGTCTCCCTCTCGGTGATGGTGGAGCTGCCCCGCGGACGCACCACCCACAGCGCCGCGTCGCGCCGCAGGTTCGTGGCGAGCGGTGCGACCAGGGCCAGCTGAGCTCGATCCTCGGCGGCCACGAAGACGGCGTCGCAGCCGGCGGGGTCGGTCACCACCTCGACTGCTCGGCGGCGGAGCGCGGTCAGGAAGCCGGCATCCAAGGTTCCGAGTATCGCCACCCGCATTCCCGGGCGCACCCCGAGCTTGTCGAGCAGCGGCCGGGTCGAGGGCTGGTCGTCCCGAGCCGGGGGCACGCCCGTGCGCATATCCATCGCCACCGCACTCTAACCCCGCCCACAGTGCGACATGGCTCGAGGTCCAGCCCCGTCGCCGCAGCAATGCCCCGGGACGCTCCGAACGTACAATCGCGGACGATGCTGAGCGGCGCTGCGGATGCCCTGGCCGTCGTCCATGAGCACATCCTCGTCTGCACCGACTGCCCGCTCCATGCGAAGCGCACCCAGGCCGTGCCCGGCACCGGGCCCGCGGGCGCCCGGATCATGGCGGTGGGGGAGGGGCCCGGGGAGACCGAGGACCGGGTGGGCAAGCCCTTCGTGGGCGCCGCCGGCAACGTCCTGACCAAGCTGTTGGAGAGCATCGGGCTGCGCCGCGAGGACATCTACATCACCAACGTGGTCAAGTGCCGCCCCCCGGGCAACCGGGACCCCGAGCCCGCCGAGATGGAGGCCTGCTCCCATTTCCTGGACGCCCAGATCGAGATCATCCGGCCCGACGTGATCCTGATCCTGGGCCGCCACGCGCTGGCCCGGCTGCTCCCCGGAGCGGGCGGCATCAGCGGGCTCCACGGCCGCAGAGTGGTCCGCGGCGACCGTCTCTACGTGCCGCTGTACCATCCCGCGGCGGCCCTCTACCAAGGATCGTTGATGCGGACACTTGAGGACGACATGCTCAAAGTGCGCGGCTACCTGGACGAGGCCGAGGCGCGCCGGCGCCAGCCGCCGAATATTGCTGCGCCACCCGGCCATCTGGCGCCCTCGATCGCCGGGGAACCCGCCCCGTCCTCGGAGCCACCCGCCCGCGACCAGCTCAGCCTGTTTTGATCCGCGAGTTGGCCGTCGGAACAGCCACGAGGACGGAGGTCTCGCGCCTCCGGCTGGTGGCCCTGGGTGGGCTCGGCGAGATCGGCCGCAACCTCCTCGCGATCGAATGCGGGGAGGACATCGTGGTCGTCGACTCCGGCCTGATGTTCCCCGAGACCGAGATGCTCGGCGTGGACCTGGTGATCCCCGACGTGGGCTGGCTGGTCGAGCGCCGCGAGCGGGTGCGCGGCATCGTGCTCACCCACGGGCACGAGGACCACATCGGCGCCCTCCCGTACATCCTGCCGCGCCTGGACGTCCCGGTCTTCGGCACCGCGCTCACCCTCGGCATCCTGCGCAACAAGCTGCGCGAGCACCGGCTGCTCGGCAGCACCCGGCTGACCACGGTCACCCCCGGGGACACGGTGCAGCTCGGCGCCATCGCGGTCGAATGGATCCACACAACCCATTCGGTCCCCGATTCCTGCGCGCTCGCCCTCCACACCCCGCTCGGCGTGATCGTCCACACCGGCGACTTCAAGCTGGATCTCTCCCCCGTGCGTGGAGAGCCGCCCGACCTCGCCCGTCTGGCCCGGTTGGGCGACGCCGGCGTCCTCCTCCTTCTCTCGGACAGCACCAACGCCGAGGTGGAGGGCATGACCCCGAGCGAAAGGTCGGTGGCCCCGGCGCTCGCCTCGCTGATCGGCGGAGCGGCCGGCCGGGTGCTGGTCGCCACATTCGCCTCCAACATCTCGCGGCTGCAGCAGGTGGTGAGGGCGGCCGAGGGCGCCGACCGCCACTGCCTCTTCATCGGACGCTCGATGCTCAACAACATCAAGGTGGCCCAGGAGCTCGGTTTCCTGGAGGTCGGGCGTGGGACGGTGGTGTCCCCGAAGCAGGCGGACCGGCTCCCGGATGCCGAGCTCTGCATCCTCTGCACCGGCGCCCAGGGCGAACCCCTCTCCGCATTGAGCCGGATCGCGGGCGGCGAGCATCCGCTCGTCTCGCTCCATCCCGGCGACACGGTGGTGCTGAGCGCCAACCCCATCCCGGGTAACGAGGAGGCGGTGCACCTCACCGTCAACAACCTGGACCGGCTCGGCGCCCACACCTACCGGGGCAGCGCCCACGGCCTCCACGCCTCCGGTCACGCAGCCCGCGAGGAGCTCCGCCTCATGCTCACCCTCTGCCGGCCCCAGTACTTCATGCCGGTGCATGGCGAGTACCGGCACCTCGCCGCGCACCGCGAGCTGGCGATCGCCTCCGGGGTGCTCCCGGAGAACGTGGCCACCGTCGACAACGGGAGGATCGTCGAGATCGACGGCGGGGGATTGCACGTGCTCGACCGCCGGGTGCCCGCCGGCTACGTCTACGTCGACGGGCTGAGCCTGGAGGACGCCACCGACGTCGTCTTCCGCGACCGCCGCCAGCTCGCCGAGGACGGTCTGATCATCGTGCACCTGGCCGTGGAGCGATCCACCGGCGCCATCGTGGCGGGGCCAGAGCTGATCGCCCGCGGCTTCATCGAGGACGCCGACAGCGCCGCCCTCTTCGACGAGGCCCAGGTCCGGGTTCGCGAGATCCTCGAGCACCTCGCCCCGGACGCCGGCTGGGCGGTCTGGAAGGGGGCGGTGCACGA
>JBEKAP010000113.1:0-7778 GCA_050015875.1 Candidatus Dormibacteria bacterium
GAGTCCCCCACCGCCAACCGGGCCATCCTCGAGCACTATGCGGGGGATGAGTGGGCGGCGGTGGCGGGGCCCGGCCTGGGAAGCGGCTGGGGCGAAGGCTGCTCGGCATCAGCTGCCCGGCCTCGGGCGACTGCTGGGCGGTTGGCAACGCCGTTCACGCGGAGGACGGCACGACGGCGGGGCAGGCGCTCGTCGAGCATCTCGTCGCCGGCCACTGGACCCCCGCCGTGGCCTCCAGCCTGGGAGCGATGGGGATGACCGGGGTCGCTTGCCCGGCGCCCGACGACTGCTGGGCGACCGGGGGAGGGGGCCTCGAGAATGGCAGCGCCATCCCCGTGCTCGCCCACTACGACGGCCACGGCTGGTCGCTGGTCCAGAGTCTCCCGTATTCCAGCCAGGCGGATCTGCAGGGGGTGGCCTGTCCTTCCACCAACGTCTGCTGGGCCGTCGGGCAGACCCAGGAGGGGTCGCCCACCGGGCGGTCCGGCGAATGGGGGCTGATCGAGCGTTACTCCCACGGGGCCTGGACGACGGCCACCACGCTCAGCGGCTTCCTCAGGCTCAACGCGGTGGCCTGCACGGGGACTGCAGACTGCTGGGCGACCGGCCTCAGCGAGGCATCCAGCCCCCCGGTCCTGGCCGAGCACGGCACCACGTCCGGCTGGACGGCGGTCAGCATCCCCACGGCGGTACAGCAGGGTGGCTACGGGATCGCATGCACGGGCGGCGGCACCTGCTGGATTGCGGGGGGAACGTCGAACTACACAGGGACCGTCGGGTATCCCTTCGTCGCTCGCCTCGCCGGAGGTGCCTGGACGGTGGTCGACACGCCCCCAGCTGGTGACAACGGCAGCCAGCTCAATTCCGTCGCCTGCGATCCCTCCGGTGCCTGCTGGACGGTGGGTGATGCGGACAACGGGGTCACCGTGACGCCGCTCATCGAGGGTGCCGCCTGAACAGCGGCCGCGCCATGGCCCTTGGCTCCCTCCGGCTGGCGCCGTCCGCTTCGCACGGCTCTGGGCTGCCGGCGAGCCCTCCCCCTGCCCAGAGGCCGCCGAGGTACTCCCTCAGGTTCGCCTCCGAGGAGATCCCGCTTCCCTCTGTAACGTGACTCTCGGAACGGAACAACGTGGAGGGCGGCAAGGCGGTGGATGCGCAGTTGCAGGATCTGACCAAGGGGAGCAGGGGTTCCACCGCGCTGGCAGGTTGCAGCACGTCCACCACGCTGCCGAACTGCTTCCCGGCCCCTGACTTCCAGGGCATCGCCGCCTGGCTGAACACGCCCGGCGACGCACCGCTTGCGATCCGGTCACTGCGGGGCAAGGTGGTGCTGGTCGACTTCTGGACGTACTCATGCATCAACTGTCAGCGATCCATTCCTCATGTCGAGGCGTGGTACCAGCGGTACAGCGCTGACGGTCTGGTCGTGGTGGGCGTGCACACGCCGGAATTCGCCTTCGAGCATGTCGTCTCCAACGTCAAGAGCGCGGTGCAGCAGCTCGGCATCACCCTACGGCAACGAGTACTGGCCGGCGGACTACCTCATCGACGCCTCGGGTGAGGTGCGTTACGAGGCCTTCGGCGAGGGTCAATACGGGGAGACCGAGACGGTCATCCGCCGGCTGCTCGCCGACGCCAACCCGGCGGTGGAACTGCCGCCGGCGACGAACGTGCCGGACCTCACACCGACCGAGGCGACCGACCCCGAGACCTACCTCGGATACAGCCGGCTCCAGTACCTGGTCGGGTCCACCCCGGTGGAGGGCGCGCCGGCGGAGTACGCGTTCCCCGGATCCATCGCCGCCGGCGATTACGGACTGTCGGGCACATGGACCATCGGTTCGGAGGAGGCCACGGCGGGTGCGGACGCGCGCCTCGAGCTGGACTTCCAGGCCGACGACGTCTATCTCGTGCTCGGCGGCAGCGGCACGCTCTCCCTGACCCTGAACGGCAAGGCCCTGACCACGATCGACGTGACCGGCATCCCCCGCCTCTACACCCTGGTGTCGGGACACTCGGAGCAGTCGGGGTTGCTCCTCCTCACCGTGTCGCCCGGGGTCGGGCCGTACGACTTCACCTTCGGCTAGGCCGCTCGCCGATGTTCCGCAGCGGCTGCTCCTGCAGACCGACGCCGGATCACGTGGATCGGGGCTGATCAGCCGGCACTCGCCCGGTGATGGCCAGGCTCTCGGGGGGCTCTCCACGCCGCGCGAGGAGGACGGCGACGGCCGCCGCGAAGCCGGCGGCGACCATGAGCTGGACGCATAGGACGATCCCCAGCTTCAGGTCAGCCAGGCTCGCGGCAGACATGAGAACACCGAAGAGCATCAGTGACCATGGCCGGGCGTATGCATGGCGATAGAGCGCGGCGGCGAGCGGGGCGAGGAACACCAGGTCGTAGTCCTCGGTGTGCAGGGAGAACACGATCGACGCTGCGAAAGCCACGCCCAAGAGGGTGCTCATGCCGTAACCCCGTTTGTGCAGCGCGCTCAGCAGGAACCAGACGATCGCCGCGCCCAACAGCTCGGCACCGAGCTCCAGGAGGCGCGAACCGGAGAGCTGACCCACGAGGCTTGGGAGGCCGTCTCCCAGCTTGAGCACGTAGGGAGCGCCGATCGAGGACACCCAGAGCGCTGCGCAGCCCTTGGGCAGCACGATCAGGCTCACCGCCCAGAGGGTGAGAGCCGTCAGACCGGCGGCCCCCACTGCCGACCAGCGCCGGAGGATGAGCAGGAGGAGGATCGCGGGCCAGAGGAGCTGGGGTTTGAGCGCTATGCAGCCGAGCAGAATGCCGGCAGACTTGTCGCGATGGCGCGCGAGAGCCAGAAGCGCGACTGCAGCCATGCAGAGGAGTACGGCCTCCGGTTGGAGAAGGCTGAGACCGTTGTCGTCCGGGATGCTGAGCAGAATTGCCGCACCGATCGCCCATCTTTCGACGGGTGTTCCGACCACGGAGCTCCCGAGGAGCACCGGCCAGCTCCCACCGAGTGAGGCGAGGATCAGCCCCACGAAGATCGCGGCGGCGACGGAGAGGGGAAGTCCCGTGAGCGGCGTGAGAGCGATCGCGAGAACCGAAGGTTCATTGAAGGGGAAGGGGAAGGTGGAGGACGCGACCGGGCCCGCGTTGAGCCGGTCGAACCCCTCCTTCGACACGGTCGAGGCGGTGAGGTTCTGAGAGTACGGACACCCCAGCTGATGCTGGAGCACCTCCGATGCGCTCAACGTGCCGGTGAGGTCGGTGGTGGCCGGAACGGCGACGGAGTGAACGACGAAGAAGGCCGCGAACACGATGAGAGCGCCGGTGATGACGATCTCGGCACCTCGCCCGACCCTCTCTCGGAGGGGGCGGTCCGGCGGCCGGCGGCTCAACCCGAGACGAGCGGGCATTGCTTGGCGGGATCGCCAGGGATGGTCCTGCCGTTTCGGGGAGAGGCAGGGCGAGATGTCCGCGACCTTGCGCGGGCAATGGCGTCAAACACGCCATGGCGTCCCGTGCCATCACGGCTCAGTGGAGCAGGCGGTTCTCGCATCTGATCTCAATCGGTGAGCCCGGGGGAGGCGTTCGAATCAGCCGCACCGATGATAGAGTATGAGAGGAGAAAGTGCTTGCCCTGCATGGGAAAATCGCGGTCGGTAACCACTTGGGTCAGCGCCATCTCTGCATTGGTTAGACTAGCCGCCGAGATGGCCGCCAGCCCACCGCCCGACCCCACCGATCCCGGGGCGGCGACGACCGGGCCAGGTCCGCGGGTCGAGGCGGTCGAGCTCATCCGCATCGCCATCCCGCTGGTGGCACCGTTCCGCACCTCGTTCGGGGTGCAGACGCAGCGTGACGTCCTGCTCATCCACCTCCTGGGCGACTCGGGCGAGGGCTGGGGTGAGTGCGTCGCCATGGGAGAACCGGGCTACTCGTCCGAGTACACCGAGGCGGCCGAGCAGCTGATCGGGCAGCACCTCCTGCCCCGGCTGCTGGCCCGCCGGCGGGTCAGTGCCGCCGAGCTGGGGGGCGTGCTCGAGTCGATCCGAGGCCACCGGATGGCAAAGGCCGCCCTGGAGATGGCCTGGCTGGACCTCGAGCTGCGTGTGGCGGGCATGTCGCTGGCCGACTACCTGGGGGCGGCACGCACCGAGGTGGACTGCGGCGTCTCCGTGGGCATCGCCGACACCCGGGAGCAGCTGCTGGAGACGGTCGCCGGCTACCTGGACGATGGGTACCGCCGCATCAAGCTGAAGATCGAGCCCGGCCTTGACATCGAGCGGGTGCGGGCGGTGCGCGAGCGGTTCGGACCCGGCGTCGTCCTCCAGGTCGACGCCAATGCGGCGTACACCCTCGCGGATGCGGAGCACCTTGGCCGGCTCGACGAATTGGGTCTGGTGCTGATCGAGCAGCCCCTCCCGGAGGAGCAGCTTCTCGGTCATGCCAAGCTGGCTCGGAGACTGACGACACCGATCTGCCTCGACGAGTCGATCCTCTCGGCCACGGTGGCCGCCGAGGCGATCGAGATGGGGGCGTGCAGCATCGTCAACATCAAGCCGGGGCGGGTCGGCGGCTACCTGGAGGCGAAGCGCATCCACGACGTCTGCCTGGCGCTCGGGGCACCGGTCTGGTGCGGCGGCATGCTGGAGACCGGGATCGGCAGGGCCGCCAACCTGGCCCTGGCTGCGCTGCCGGGATTCACCCTGCCCGGGGACACCTCCGCGTCCGACCGCTACTTCCACGAGGACATCACCGCGCCCTTCGTGCTCCACAGCGGGAGGTTGCGGGTGCCCACGGGGCCGGGGCTGGGAGTCGACGTGAGGCGGGAGGTCGTGGACGCCCTGACCACTCGGCGCTCGCTGGTGCGGCCCGGATGACCGAGCCCGGGGCCATCGCGGCGGCAACAGACCTCGCCGGGGCGGCGGCGGCGAGCGCCGGTGTCACCGTCGACGAGGTTCACGAGGTCGACCAGCTCGGCGAGCTCAATCGGGTCATCGACGCCGTCTGGCACCGGGAGGGCGACGCGGTCGCCCCGGAGCTGCTGCGCGCCCTCGCCCACAGCGGCAACTGCGTCCTCGCCGCCCGCTCCGGGGCCGGGATGGTGGGCGCCACCGTCTCCTTCCGAGGCGTCCATGAGGGCCGGCCCACCCTCCACTCGCACATCACCGGGATCCTGCCCGGCGCCCAACTGCGCGGTGTCGGTCTGGCTCTCAAGCTCCGGCAGCGCGCCTGGGCGCTGGCCAACGGGATCGAATCGGTCACCTGGACCTTCGATCCGCTGATCGCCCGCAACGCGCACTTCAACCTCACCAAGCTGGGAGCCGAGGCCGCCGAGTACCTGGTCGACTTCTACGGCCCGCTCCACGACGACGCCAACGGCGACGATGCGACGGATCGACTGCTCGCGGTCTGGACGCTGGCCAGCCCCCGAGTCGCCAGGGCGCTCGCCGGGCGGGCTCCGGCCCCCAAGGTCGAGGATCTGCGTCGAGAGGGTGCTCCCACGGTCCTGGAGATGAGCGCGGACGGCCGACCCGTGCTCGGCGGCTTCGCGCGCGGGCCGCCAGCACCCCGGCGCGGCAGGAACGGGCGCTGGCGCGCATCCCCGACGACATCATCGCCGTCCGACTCCGCGACCGTCGGCGGGCCGATGCCTGGCGAAGCGCGCTCCGCGAGGTCATGACCGCGCTCTTTGCGCGTGGCTTGCGACCCGTGGACGCGGTCGCACCCGGCTGGTACGTCTTCGGCCCGCTCGACTCGGACCCGGACGGGTGAGCCGGCCGGCAGCGCCGGCTCGGGCGCTTCTCGAGGGGCTGCGCCGCCGCCAGGCGGAGATGCTCAGCTGCCTGGAGACGCTCGTCACCAACGAGTCGCCGAGCGGTGACCCCGAGCTGCTCGGGGCTGCGCTCGACACCGTCGACGGGATGCTCGTGCGCCTCACCGGGAGCGGCGGCCGGCGGGTCGAGCTGGACGGCGCAGCCCACCTCGTCTGGCAGACCGCGCGGCCCCGGGTCCTGCTCCTCTGTCACATCGACACCGTCTGGCCCCAGGGCACGCTGGACCGCTGGCGCTTTGCGGTGGAGGGTGACCGGGCCACCGGGCCCGGGGTCGTCGACATGAAGGCGGGTGTGGTCCAGGCGCTCTTCGCCGTCTCCGCGCTCGGCGCGCCCGAGGGCGTGCGTCTGCTGATCACGACCGACGAGGAGGTCGGGTCGCCGACCTCACGGGGGGTCATCGAGGAGATGGCGGCCGGGCTCGAGGCTGCGCTCGTCCTCGAGGCGTCGTATGAGGGCGCGCTCAAGGTCGCGCGCAAGGGGACGGCGCAGTACACCGTCCAGATCAGGGGGCGGGCCTGGCACGCCTCGGAGCCGGCGCGCGGAGCCAATGCGAGCCTGGAGATGGCGCGTCAGATGCTGGACGTCGCCGCGCTCGCCGACCCCGAGCTGGGGACGACGGCCACCCCCACCCTGGCGTCGGCGGGCACCACCGCCAACACCGTGCCCGCGCATGCGGAGTTCCGGGTCGATTCGCGCGCCGCGACGATCACAGAGCTGGAGCGGATCGAGACGGCCATGCGGAGGCTGCGTCCCCACCTGGACGGCACGGAGATCACGGTGGTGGGCGGGATCGACCGCGCGCCCATGCCGCGCGAGATCTCGCGAGAGCTGTTCGAGCGGGCTCAGATCCTGGCGGCCACCCTCGGGCTCCCTCCACTCCGGGGGGTGCTGGCCCCGGGCGGTTCCGATGGCCAGTTCACCGCCGCCATGGGCCTCCCCACCCTGGACGGTCTCGGCGCGGTCGGCGGCCACGCGCACGCCGAGGGCGAATGGGTCGAGATCGAGAGGATGCCGGAGCGCGCCGCGCTGCTCGCGTCGCTCCTGCAGGACATCCTTCAGAGCCCGGGAGGACCGGTCTAGCGGCCGCGCCGCCTCTCAGATCGCGGGTTCGACGACCTGACCGGCGACCTCGCGCCAGGTGATGGGCCCCCCCATGGTCTGGAGGATGGCCGAGACGGAGGTGAGGTCGTCTTCAGCCTGGCGGATGGCGGCGATCCTCTCCGCGAGACGCCGCAGCGCACCGGGATCCGCCTCGTGCCGCTGACGGGCCTCGAGGGAGAGCCGGACCCGCCACATCCGCGTGGCCAGGGCGTCGACGGTCGAGCTGGAGATGTCTCGGCACTCCGAGTCGGCCCACTCCAGGAGATCGGCAATGGATCCGGTTTCGGCGGTTGCTCCCACGGCGGTCAGTCTACCGACGGAGCGAGCGTGTCATTCGCGTCGTCGCCGGGATGCGTCGCAGCGTGATCGGGCCGTGACCTCCGTGACCATTCGGCAAGGACCCGGCCAGGGAGCCCTCAGCCGAGCGTGTACTCCTCCAGCTCCCTGAGGTATCCGTCGCGCTCGGAGGCGCTGAGGAAGGCGGCCTGGAAGGAGTTCCGCGCGAGGCCGAGCAGCTGCGGGCCGTCGATGCCCAGATGGCGCCGGATGAGCCGGTAGTTGTCGTCGATGTAGCCACCGAAGTACGCGGGGTCATCGGAGTTGACGGTGACCAGGAGGCCGGCCTCGATCATCGCCGGGAGGGGGTGGTCCTCGATGCGCCCGACGGCGCCGAGGCGCACGTTCGAGAGCGGGCAGACCGTCAGCGGGATCTGTTCGTCACGCAGCCGCGCCACCAGCGACGGGTCCTCCAGGCAGCGGTTCCCATGGTCGATGCGCTCGACCCGCAGCAGGTCGAGGGCCTCCCGGATGTAGGCGGGCGGCCCCTCCTCACCCGCGTGAGCGACGCAGCGGAAACCCGCCCGCCG
>JBEKAP010000114.1:0-7769 GCA_050015875.1 Candidatus Dormibacteria bacterium
CGGCGTCCTGCTCTCCCGTGCCCGCGCCATCGGCGCGACCCATGTCGCCACCGGCCACTACGCGAGGATCGGGCGGCGCGGCGCCACCTGGACCCTTCATCGGGCTCGGGAGGCGGGCAAGGACCAGGCCTACACCCTCCACCGCCTCGACCAGGAGCAGCTCGGCGCCGCACTCTTCCCTCTCGGTGGGGTGGAGAGCAAGAGCGACGTCCGCCTCGAGGCGGCGCGTCTGGAGCTGGTCTCGGCGGCCAAGCCGGACTCCCAGGAGCTCTGCTTCGTGGACGGCGACCTCAGCAAGGAGTTGAGCCGCCGCCTCGCCGGTCGGTTCCGTCCCGGGCCGATCGTGGATGCTCGGGGCCGGATCCTCGGCGAGCACCGGGGCCTGCCCTTCTACACGGTGGGGCAGCGCAGCCGGCTGGACCTCCGACCCGGCCGGCCGGACGCCGGCCCACTGTATGTCCTCGAGCTGGACGCGGCCTCCAACCGGGTGGTGGTCGGACCGGTGGAGGCGCTGCAGCGGCGCCGGCTCGCTGCCGGCGACTGCCGCTGGGTGGGCGGTGCCCCGCCCGAGGCGGGGCTCGAGGTGGAGGCGCAGCTGCGCGCGCACGGCCGCGCCCACCCGGCCAGGGTGGCCGCGGCCTCGTCGCGAACGGTGGAGCTGATCTTCGCCGAGCCCGCCGGGCAGGTCTCGCCGGGTCAGGCGGCCGTCCTCTACCGAGGCGACGAGGTGATCGGCGGCGGGGTGGTGACGGAGGCGGGTCGGTGAGTCCCGAGTGGTATCAGATCGTCGTCGCATCGGCTGCCGTGCTGCTCGCCTGTGCGGTGGCGGCGTACTGCTTCTGGTTCGCGGTGCGCCACCGGAACTGGCTCTTCCACATCCCCGGCGTCGGAGCCGTGCTCTTCGTGGTCGGCCTGGTCGGCGAGCGAAACGTGGTGGTGGCGACCGGCCGCCCCAGCAGCGTCTGGGATCTCTCCATCAAGATTCCCCTGGTCCCGCTGAGCGTCGACTGGGTGACCGTGGTGGGGCTGATCGTGGGCCTCCTCGGGGTCAGCCTGATCCTCTTCATGGAGCGGGTGGTGCCTCCCGAGCAGCGCTGGAACCCCCCACCTCCGCGGGGCTTCGACGAGGACGATTCCGTCTGAACCATGGGGGGGGATGCCCCCACCGGTACAATCTCGCGGCGATGTCCCGGCCGAGCAGCCGTCCCGCCCCCCAGCTCCCTCGTGAGCCCCTCGGAAGCAGCGGCCCATGAGCGCCGCCGGCTTCTACGTGGCGGGGGCGCTCCTGGTTCTCAGCTGTGCCGCGGCGGTCCTCCTCCGAGGCGCCCTGCCGTCGGCGGTCGCCGCGGCGGCGGTGGCCGTCTCGATCGGCATCTTCCTTCTCGTGACCGGCGAGTACCTCCTGACCCTCCTCGAGGTCGTCTTCCTGCTCGCCACCCTCGGCGCGGTGGTCCAGGTCGCCCGCCGAGGCGGCTTTGGTCCCCGGGTCCAGCCGCTGCCGCTCAGCCGGTGGGTCTACGGCCTCGTCCTCGCGGCGCTGGCCGTCGTCGTCCTCGACGGGGCGGTGCTCGCGGCGCGCGGGGACTGGTTCCGGTCCGGCGTCAAGGAGGGGCTGGTCAGCGTCCTGCGCCACCAGGCCCCGGTGACCGCGGGCCTCCTCGTCGTCCTCGGCGCGGCCGCGGTGGTGGTCGCGGTGGTCATCGGACGGACCAGTGCCGATGAGGCCGAGCACCACGAGCGGGCCAGGGCCCGGCGGGAGAGGGAGGAGCGGATGCGCAGGCGGCGCGAGGATCGGCTGGCCGCCCGCCGCCGCCAGCAGGCCGCTCGGGCGGGAGAGGGCAAATGAACATCGGGCCGGGGCACGTCGCCCTGCTGAGCGGTGTGGTGTTCGCCATCGGGGCCTTCGGAGTGCTGACCCGGCGCGACGCGTTCGGGCTGCTGGTCAGCGTGGCCATCCTGCTCCTTGCGCCCGTCATCGCCTTCGCCGGCTTCACCTCCATCGACGGAGGCAGCCTCGGGCCCGGGCAGGGGGAGGTTGTGGCGCTCGCGGCGGTGGTCGTGTGCGCGGCGGTGACCCTGGTGGGCGCGGCGCTGGTGGCCCTGCTGCACCGGCGTCACGAGAGCCTCGACACCGATGCCTACGGCGACGCCGAGGCGGAGCAGCGCTGATGGGCAGCTTCGCCTGGGCCATCCTGCTCATCCCCCTGGCGGGATGCGGCGCGTCCTTCGTCGCCGAGACCCCGCGGCGAGCCGCCCAGGTCTGCATGACGTTCCTCGGCATCGCCCTGATCCTGGCCCTGGTCGTCCTGGGCTACCGCCTCGCCCACGAGACCACCAGCATCACGCCCGACGTCTCGACGCTCAACTACCTCTCCCTGACCCCGGACCCCAGTGAGACGGTGACCTTCCCGTCCACGTTCCAGGTCGCGCTCGGCGTCCGCGTCGACAATCTGAGCGCCAGCTTCATGGTCCTGATCTCGTTCGTCTTCCTGGTGGTGCAGGGCCTCGGGATCGCGATGCTTCAGCACGACGCCGGGTACCGCCGCTTCTTCTGGGCGAGCTCGCTGCTCGCGTCGCTCATGCTCGCGCTGGTCCTCAGCCCCGGCCTCTTCCAGGTCTGGGTGGTCCTCGGGGCGATCAGCGGGACGACGTTCGTCCTCGCCCTCCACTGGTGGCATCGTCGCGAGGCGACCTCCCCCGCACGGCGCGCCTTCACGGTGCTGCTCGGGGCCGATGCCAGCCTCCTGCTCGGCCTGGCCTACATCGTCGACAAGCTGGGACCGACCATCGGGCTCGAGCCGGCACCGGCGAGCGGGGCCCTCGACGTCTCCGACTTCCGGCTTCTCAACGTCGCCTGGCAGGCCGCCGGCAATGGCACGGTCGATCACGTCGCCTACCGCAGCCTGGTCATCATGACCGTGCTGCTCGTCGTCGCCGCCCTGGTGCACGCCGCCCAGGCCCCGTTCACGGGCTGGCTCACCGGGCTTCGGGAGGCGCCGCTGCCCGTGCTCGCCGGCGTCACCATGTCCACGCTCGCCGGGGTGGTGCTGCTCGCCAGGATCTACACCCTGCTCCTGGTCACGCCGCGCGTCCTGAGCATTCTCGCCGTGATCGGCGCGGTGGGCGCCGTCTGGCTCAGCGCGGCCTGCGTCGCTTCGCGGGACATCTACCGGGTCGCGCTCCTCTCCGCGGCCGCCCAGTTCGCGCTGGCGATCACCGCCATGGGGGCGGGAGGGTACAGCGCCGGGCTGCTGATCGCCTTCGTGAGCGCGCCGCTCAGCCTCCTCCTCCTGATCACGGCGGGCAGCCTGGCCCGGGCCTACCACACCCGCGACATCGGCGAGATGGGGGGTGCCTGGCGTCGGATGCGCCGTACCAGTCTGAGCCTCGGGATCTGGGCGGCAGCCGCCGCCGGCTTCGACCTGGTCGGCTACGACGTCGTCTCCTCGATCTTCATCAACCGCTTCCCCGGCATTCGCGAGGAGGTGGGCTCCACCACCCGCTACGTCGTCGTCCAGGGGGGCCAGATGGCCGGATGGCTGCGGGACCTCGTCGCCGTGCTCGCCATCGGCGCGTTGCTGCTCACCGCCCTCTACGCGGTTCGCCTCGTGGTCACCATCTGCCGCGGCACCCCGGCGGTGCGGCGCGGGTTCGTCGTGGAGAAGCTCACCGAGGCGGAGCCGCGGCTGCGGGCGCTCCAGGGCTGGGCCGCCGTCGCAACCGTCGGTGCCATCGTCATCGGTCTGCCGGGAATCGCCGCCATCGGTCATGGCAAGGGGCGCATCCCCGCACTGACCTTCAGTCACTGGATCTACTACGGCGCCGGACATCAGACGCTCCCCGTGCAGGTCTGGGCGTTCGCCGTGGTGGCGGCCGCCCTGGTCGTCGGTGTCGCCGGCGGAGTCGCGGTATCGCGGGCCACCCTGACCCGCCCAATCGCCCGGCTCGGGCTCTGGCTTCGCATCCCGACCCTCGCCGCCGCCGGGCCGTCGGCGGTGCGCTGGGTGATGGCGTTCGGCGGCCGCGCCGGCTATGCGCTGGCGGGCGAGGTCGTGGCTTTCGACCAGGACCTGGTCGAGCCGCTCTACGACGCGGCCGGTGAGGGCATGGAGGCGACCGCGTGGTCCCTGGAACGGGTGCGCGTGAGGAGGCTGCGCATCGGGCTCGGAGTGACGCTCGCCATCATCCTGCTGCTCGTCGGTGCCAGCGTGCTGGCCGCGAGCGGGCACTTCCCGGTGCGTACGACATGAACGCGCTGGCCGTGACGACCAGCACCACCACGACGAGCGGGGTCACCTTCCCGACCCTGGTGCTGACCGCCATGGTGTGGAGCGCCCTGCTGTTCGCCCTGGTGGCGCTGTTCATGCCCAACCAGACCCAGGAGCAGCTGCGCCGGATCAAGTCGCTGGGCTCGACCGGCGCGGGCGCCGCCCTCTTCTTCGCCGTATGGGCCGTCGAGAGCCAGACTTTCGAGGCCCTGGGCGGGACCAGCACGGCAGGCGTGCCGGGCGGTGACCTGTTCGAGCAGCACAGCTGGCTCTCCTCCTTTCCGATCACCGCCACCTACCATCTCGATGCCGACGCGATGGCCCTCTCGGTGATCGTGGTGGTGTCCGTGGTCTTCTTCTGCGCGGCACTGGCCAGCTGGCGCAATCAGCAGCACGTCAAGCTCCTGACGGTCTGCCTGCTCACGCTCGAGACCGCCTGCCTCGGCGTCCTCGCCTCCTACGATTGGGTCCTCTTCCTCCTCTTCTGGAGCCTCGCGATTCCCCCCGTGTACGTGCTGGCGCGCGCGTTCGGTCCCAGTCATCGCGCCCGCGTGGCCACTCGGTACGCGGCCACCAGCCTGGTCGCCGGGGGCCTCCTGCTGCTGGCCGCGGTGCTGATCGCCTTCCAGGCTGGGGGGACGCCCAACTTCGACATGGGGAGCCCCCCCGTGACCCTGCCCGGCGACGCCGGCGCGGTCGCCTTCTGGATGATCACCGCCGCGTCGCTGCTGACCATGGCGGTCGTGCCCCTCCACGGCGCGCTGCTCGACCTCGAGGAGGACAGCACCGGGGTGCTGGCGGCGGTATTCGCCGCGGTCCTGCCCAGCCTGGGCGCCTACACCCTGGTCCATGTCGCCGTTGGGTTCTTCCCGACAACCTCGGGCAGCTTCTCTCTCTTCTTCGCGGCTCTGGCGGTGGTGACCGTGGTCTGGGGCGGCCTGGGTGCGCTCCGCGCCGACGATCTCAGGCGTCTCGTCGGGCACGTCGGCACGGTCCTCATGGGGCTGGTGCTGCTCGGGGTCGCCGGCCACACGACCATCGCCGTCACCGGGATCATCTACCTGCTGCTCGCCCGCGGACTGGTGATCGCCGGGCTCATGCTGCTGGCCTCTCTGGTCCAGGAGAAGACCCGGCGGGCGCGCATCTCCCAGCTCGGGGGTCTGGCGTGGCAGGCGCCCTTCCTCTCCGCCTTCTGGGTGCTCACCACTCTGGCGGCGGCGGGCGTGCCACTCCTGGCCGGGTTCGCCGGCGACTTCTTCATCTTCACGGGCTCGTTCCCGGCCCACCGCTGGGCCAGCACCGTGGTCCTGGCCGGGACCGTCTTCACCTCGGGGGTGCTGGTCTGGACCGCTCAGCGCGTCTTCCTTGGAGCCTCGCGTGACACCTTCGCGCGGGTGCGCGACCTCGGGCCTCTCGAGCTGACCTACCTCGGCCTCCTGGCCGGCCTGATCGTCCTCATCGGGGTGGTGCCGGGCCACTTCGGCGCGCTCTTCCAGAACGGTGCCGGCTACATCCTCTTCCCGGGGTCAGGGTGATGGGCGCACCCAACGGCATGGCCGTGTTCGCGACGATGCTGCCGACGCTCATCCTGCTGGTGCTCGCCGCCGTTGGCGGTTTGCTCGGCTGGCTCCGTCCCGGCCTGCCCGCATCCTTCCACCGCTGGCTGGGTCTCCTCGCGCTGGCTGGTGCAGGCGCCGCGGCCCTGGTCGCGTTTCGCGGTGTCGCCGGGACCGATGGGGTCGGCCTCGCCGCCTACTCGGGAGCGGTGGTCGCCGACCGGTTCAGCACCTTCGGCGTGCTGCTCCTCTGCGGGACGGGCCTCCTCGCGATCCTGACCAGCGGGGCCGCCGAGGAGCGCCTCGGCTCGCGGCTTCCCGCCTACCACGCCCTGATCCTGACCGCGGTCGCGGGCGGGACCGTCCTGGCGGTCCAGGTCGAGATGGGCATGCTGGCCGTCGGGCTGGGCATCGTGGTGATCAGCCTGGTCGGCGTGGTGGCGGTGGAGAAGACCGCCGAGGCTCCCGGCACCGCGGCCTTCCGCTCACTGGTCTCGGCCGGGGTGGCGCTCGCCCTGATGCTCTACGGCCTGGCCATCGTCTACGGCGCGACCGGCAGCACCGACCTCGCCGCGGTGCGTGGCCACTTCGTCCACTCCGCGCCCCTGGAGGGCCTGGGACTGGCCCTCACCCTGCTCGGTCTGGCATATCTGGTGGGGGCGCCGCCCTGGCATCACTGGATGCTCCAGGTCTCCTCAGCCAGCAGCGCCGCGGTGGCGGGCGCCGTCGTCAGCCTCGCCGTCGCCGCCGGCGGCATCGCACTGGTGCGGGCGATGGTGAGCGGCTTCAGCGCCTCCATGCACCCCTGGGTCGTGGTGGCCGGCGTCCTCGGCGCTGCCGGCTGCCTCTATCCGGCCCTGCTCAGCATGGTCGCCGGCGGTGTGCGCCGTCTGATCGGGCTCGGCGCCTGCCTTCAGGGTGGGTTGCTGATCAGCGCCCTGGTCGGCAGCGGCCTGGGGGGTGGCTTCAAGCCGGCCGGTGGGGCGATCGCCCTGCTCTTTGGCCTCGTCGTCTTCGTGCTCGCCATCCAGGCGAGCTTCCAGGCCGTGGCGCGCCTGGAGACTGACGGCATCGGCGGCAGCCTGGCCGGCGTCCGCGGCCTGGCTCGGCGCGCCCCGGTCACCGCGGTGCTCCTCTGCCTGGGACTGGCCGGGCTGGCCGGCCTGCCGCCGCTGGCGGGTTTCCTCGTTCGCATCCTGATCGCGTCGTCTGCCGTCGCGGGCGGGTACGCGTGGGTGGCCGTCGCCGGTGCGGCCGCCTCGGTCCTCTACGCGGTCACGGTCCTGCGCTGGATCGGGGCGGCATATGTCGAGGATGACGAGCTTCCGGTCGTCGCGCCCCGGGGGCTGCAGCTCGCCGGCGTGGTGGGGGCCGCGTGCGCCGTCTTCGGGGTGCTGGCGCTGATCCTCGCCGGTCCGCTGCTCTACGCCGCAGACGGAGCGGCGTCCGTCCTGCGCTGACGGTCGGGCGGGCGGCTTTCATGGCAAACTGCGCGCCTATGACACGCTGGCTTCGGGTCGCAGGCGCTGCGGCCCTCGGTTACGCGATCGGTTCCGTGCCCGTCGGGGTCCTGGTGGGACGCTTGAGTCGCGGCATCGACGTGCGCGAGCACGGCAGCCACGGGATGGGGACGACCAACGTGCTGCGCACCGCTGGCCGGGGCCCCGCCGCGGTCACGCTCGGCTTGGACATCTCCAAGGGGGCCGTGGCCGCCAAGGTCGGCGCCCTCCTCGGCGGGCCTGAGACGGCGGCCGCCGCCGGCCTGGGGGCGGTCGTCGGCCACTCGTGGCCGGCGTTCGCCCGCTTTCGCGGGGGCAAGAGCTCGGCGACCACCTTCGGGGCCGCCCTGGTGGTCTGCCCGGAGGCGGGTGCCGCCGCCCTGGTCACGGGGGTGACCGCTCTGGCCGTGTCACGCCGCATGTCGGTGCTGTCCCTCTGCGGTGGC
>JBEKAP010000115.1:0-7755 GCA_050015875.1 Candidatus Dormibacteria bacterium
CGCCGGGATCAGCGCGTTGGCCACGTAATGGGCGGGATCGGCGTCGAAGCGGACGACCTGGAGCTGCTCGGTCCCGAGCTGGGAGGTGACCGCGCGGTGCCGGATGCCGTGGGGCCCGATGCAGGCCCCCTGGGGGTCGATGTCGGGATCGATCGCCTCCACCGCCACCTTGGTCCGGCGTCCGGCCTCGCGGGCGATGGCGCGGATGGTGATCTGGCCCCGCCCCAGCTCGGGCACCTCCTGCTCCAGGAGCAGCCGCACCAGCTGGGGGTGAGAGCGCGAGGCCACCACCACGGCGTCCCGGGCGCGCCGCCGGCCCTCGACGATGACCACCTTGAGGTGCTGGCGCGGTTCGAGCTCCTCCCCCGCGGCCTGCTCCTCGGGGGGCAGGACCACGGTCGTGTCCCCGGCCCGGAGGTACCAGCTGCCGCCTGCGGGGCTCTCGACGATGGCATCGATCAGCTCGCCGCGATGGGTCATCGCCTCGCTGATCACCCGATCCGCCCCGGCGTTGCGGAGCCGGTCGAGGACGGCGCCCCGGACGGCCTGGGCCGCCTGGCGGGCGGCATCGCCGGAGAGTGGAGCCATCACCACCTCCCCACCGGCCGGGTCGGGGCGGAGCACGTCGTGGACCCCCTCGCGGAAGTCCACCCGAGCGGTGAGCCCGGGGTCGTCGACGACCAGCCGGCGGTAGGTGTCCACGATGGCCCGTCCGACGATCTCGGTCAGCTCCTCCTCACTGATGCCGGCGCTGGCGGCCAGCTCGGCCACCGCCTCCAGGATGTCGCCCTCGCCGGGGCGGACGGCGGGGGGGCGGCTCCGGCCGGGCATCAGATGTCCACCGCGGTGCGCGCCGCCAGGATGTCCGCGACCGTGACGGTGAGGGGCTGGGGACGGCCCCGTCCGGTGCGCGCCTCGATCTCCACGGTGGGCCCGCCGGCCGCGATCAGCCGGCCCTCCACCACACGCTCGGCGTCACCGCTCCGGATGCGCAGGTGCACCCGCCCGCCGAGGGCCGCACGCCACTCCTCCTCGGTCCGGATGGGGCGCTCCGCGCCCGGAGAGGAGACCTCCAGGGAGTAGCGGGTCTCGATCGGGTCGTAGGCGTCGAGGATGGCGCTGGCGGTCAGCGACGCCCGTTCGCAGTCGTCGAGGGTCACCCCCCCGACACGGTCGACCACCAGCCGGAGCAGGCCCCCCTTCCACTGGACCTCGACCAGCTCGACCCCGGACTGCTGGAGGGCGGGCCGGAGCAGGTCGGCGAGGGCGGTGACGTCGGGACTGCTCATCGACACGGGTGGGACGATCGTATCGGGTGGAACCGCCCTCCGAGCGTGGGAGGGTCGGACGGCCCGCCGGTCAGCTGGCGCGTACGGGTCGCGCGACCGCGCTGCGCTGGGGGCGGCCGGCGGTCTGCTCCGGGCGGGCCTTGTTCCAGGCGACCAGGAGGGTCGAGGCGTTGAAGATGGAGCTGTAGGTGCCGGTGATGATGCCGATCAGCAGGGCGAGCACGAAACCCTGGATCGAGGAGCCGCCGAAGAGCACCAGGGCGAGGAGGACGAAGACGACGGTGAGCGACGTGTTGAGGGAGCGGGCCATGGTCTGGACGGTCGAGAGGTTGACGATCTGGTCGAAGGTGAAGCGCGGACCGACGCGGAGGTTCTCCCGGATCCGGTCGAACACCACGATCGTATCGTGTATGGAGAAGGCCACGCCGGTCAGCACCGCGGTGATGAAGTAGTTGTCCACCTGGCCCAGCGCCGTGAAGTGACCGAGGATCGCCCAGATCCCGGCGAGCACGAAGATGTCGTGCAGCAGCTTGAAGAAGGTGCACGCGGCGAACCGCCAGCGGTTGACCTGGCGCTGCTTGCCGAACTGGTAGGCCAGGTAGAAGGCGATCATCAGCGACGAGACGAGCACCAGGGCGATGGCCTGACCGACAGCGCTGCTGGCAATGGTCGAGCCGACCGCGTTGACGCTGACGGTGCTGGGCTCGGCTCCGTAGTTCTGCTCGAGGGTGGTCTGGATGTTCTGCAGGACCGCAGGCGTGGTGGGCAGGGTCTGGATGGTGAAGACGTTGTGCGAGGAGCTCTGGACCGTCGGCTGAAGCCCCTGGTTCACGGAGTTGACCGCCGTGACCAGCTGGGCTGAGGTCACCGATCCCGAGTAGGTCGCCGCAATCTGATCGCCGCCCGCGAAGTCGATGCCCAGCCGGAATCCCCAGCCGATGATGGCGACGATCCCGGGGATGATGATGGCGAGCGAGGCGAGGAAGAACCAGTTGCGGTTGCGGACGATGTCGAACCGGCCGGTCCGGTGCTGCTCGTGGTACTCGGGGTGGATCTCGGTGTAGAGGGTCGCGTTTCTGCCGATCCTCCAGCGCAGCATCAGCCCGAGCAGCGACTGGGTGATGAGCACCGCGCTGAAGAAGCTGATGGCGACACCGATGCCGAGCGTGATGGCGAAACCCTTGACGATGTCCGAGCCGAAGAAGGCCAGGATGACGCAGACGATCTCGGTCGAGATGTTGCTGTCGCGGATGGCCGGGAAGGCGCGCCGGAAGCCCAGCTCGACGGCGGCGCCCACCGAGCGTCCATGGCGGAGCTCATCCCGGGTGCGTTCGAAGATCAGCACGTTGGCGTCGACGGCCATGCCCACGGATAACACGAAGCCGGCCAGCCCGGCCAGGCTGACCGTGACCCCGAGGATCTTGTAGGCGGCCAGGTTCATGATGCTGTACAGGATCAGTGCGATGCTCGCGAGCACCCCGGGGAACCGGTAGTAGCCGATCATGAAGAGGATCACGACGATCAGACCGACGGCTCCGGCGAGCAGGGTGGCGGTCACGGTCTGGGCCCCGAGGGTCGCGCCCACCGCGGTGGCGCCGACGATGCCGATCTCCGCCGGGAGTGCACCCGCGTTGATCTGTGACTGCAGCGACTGAGCCTCACCGAGCGTCAGCCCGGTGATCTGGGTTTGGTTGGTCGAGGACTGCACCACGACCGGGGCGCTTATGACCGCGTCGTCCAGGAAGATGGCCACCTGCGCCGTGGCAGGACAGGAGGTGCCGGTCGAGCAGTTGTTCGCGGTGTAGACGGCATTGGCCGCTTGGGTGATCTTGCCCCACTCGTTGGCGCCGGAACCGTTGAAGGTGATGTCGACCGCGGGGCCGCCGTTCGAGTCGGTGCCGAGACTGGAGCTGGTGATGTCCGAGGCGGGGAGGTTCTGGTCGATCTTCCAGTGATATCCGGTGGGGTAGAGCTGGGTGTTGTCCAGCTGGGACTTCTCGTAGAGACCAAGCTGGTCCACGCAGAAGCCGTTGCTCTTGTTCTGAACGCAGTAGGTGGCGCTCTTGGCCGCGCCCGCCGGTGGGGCACCGGCGACGGCGGTGGCGAAGCGGATCAGCGAGGTGGTGCCGAGGACGTTCTCGGCCTTGGAGAGCGCGACGCCCGGGAGCTCGACCGAGATCTCATCGTTGCCGACCGGCTGGACGGTCGCCTCGGAGACGCCCAGCCCGTTGACCCGGTTCTGGAGGACCGGGATGGTGTCGCTCTGGGCCGTGGTCACCGAGATGCCGTTGCGGGGGCCGGCCTGGCAGCCGGAGTCGGGGGGGCTGTTGTACCCCTCGCAGATGGCGATGGTCAGCTCCGAGCCGCCGACGATGTCCAGCCCCTTGTGCAGGGTGATGTCGTAACCGAGCACGTTCAGGTTGAAGACGTCGACCAGGACGGCGACGATCAGGACCACGAAGATCGTCGCCACCTTCCACTTGGTGACCCGCAGCCAGTTCACGACGGCGAAGTGTAGCCGAGCGGGGGATCGCTCTCGGTGTCAAGTTCGCGCAGGGGGGTGCCGACCGCCATCCAACCCGCCCCTCAGGCGCCGAAGAGGACCTCCTGGCCCCCTCCCCCCGACCCGGGGGCGCCCGCCGGGGGCGTCCTTCCCAGGTGGCGGTAGGCGTCGGCGGTGGCGAGGCGCCCGCGCGGGGTGCGGACCACCAGCCCGAGCCGGATCAGGTAGGGCTCGACCACGTCCTCGATCGTCTCGGGCTCCTCCTGGACCGAGACGGCGATGGTCTGGACCCCCGACGGGTGACCCGAGAGGGCCCCGCAGAGGGTCTCGATCACCCGCCGGTCCATCTCGTCGAGACCCAGGTCGTCGACGCCCAGGATGCCCAGCGCCGCCCGGGCCACCTCCTCGTCGATGCTCCCGCCCGCCCGCACCTGGGCGTAATCGCGGGCGCGACGGAGCAGCCGGTTGGCGACCCGGGGCGTCCCGCGGGCGCGGCCGGCGAGGAGGCCGGCCCCCGCCGGCGTGATCTCGACCCCGAGCAGCCGCGCCGAGCGGACGATGATCGCGGTCAGCTCCTCGGCCCCGTAGTAGTCGAGCCGGAAGGTCACCCCGAAGCGATCGCGGAGCGGACCCCCGAGCGCCCCGGCACGGGTCGTCGCCCCGATCACGGTGAAGGGCTTGAGGCTCAATCTGAGCGTCTGGGCCCCCGCCCCCTTGCCCGCCACGAAGTCGAAGGCGAGATCCTCCATGGCCGGGTAGAGGGCCTCCTCCACGGCCCGGTTGAGCCGGTGGATCTCGTCGATGAAGAAGACGTCGCGCTCCTCGAGGGCGGTGAGGATGGAGGCCAGCATCCCCTGGTGCTCCAGCGCCGGGCCGCTGGTGAGCCGGGCCTGGACGCCCATCTCGGTGGCGATGATCTGGGCCAGGGTGGTCTTGCCGAGCCCCGGGGGCCCGTAGAGGAGCACGTGGTCCACCGGCTCGGCCCGGGCGCTCGCCGCCTCGATGAGGATGCGCACCTGCTCCCGGATGGTCGGCTGGCCGACGAAATCCTCGAGCCGCCGGGGCCGGAGGACGGAGTCGGCCGCCCTCTCCTCCTCCAGCTCGCCGGGGCTCACCACGCGGCCGTCGTTCATGTCGCGGCCCCGACGTCGAGGAGCCGGAGCGCCCGGCCCACCAGGGCGGTGACGTCGCCATCGGCCTCTCCGGCGGCGGCGAGGGCGGCCCGGACCGCCGGGCGGGCCTCCGACTCGCGGTAGCCGAGCCCGACCAGGCCGGCCACGGCAGCCTCCACGGCCTGGGCGGCGGCCGTGGGGGCGGCGGGCTCCAGGGTCAGGGCGAGGTCGCCGAGGCGATCGCTCAGCTCCAGCACGACCCGCTCCGCCGTGCGCCGGCCGATGCCGGGCACGGTCGCCACCAGGGCGACGTCGCCGTCGCGGATGGCCCGGACCATGGTGGGGAGCTCGGCCCGGCCGAGGATCGAGAGCGCGGCCTTCGGACCGATGCGCTCGACCCCGATGAGAAGGCGGAAGAGGCGCAGCTCGTCGCGACCCAGGAAGCCGTAGAGGCGGATGGCGTCGTCGCTCACCGAGGTGTGGATGTGCAGGGTCACCTCGCGATCGCCCATCTCGTGGAGGGCGGCGAGGGTGCGCAGGTGGCATTGGACCTGGTAGCCGACCCCGCCCGTCTCCAGGACCACGTGGTCGGCGTCCGCGACCACCACCTGGCCCCGCAGCCGGGCGATCATCGGCGTCCGGCCGGGGTGGTGGCCACCCGCGCGCGTGGGGTGGGTGTGGCGCCGCCGGCGCGCTCACGGGCGGCGGCGATGGCCAGCTCCAGGGCCGGGGTGACCCGGGCACCGGGTGCGGCGGCCGCATGGGGCCGGAGGCCGGCCCGGTGGTGGTGGCAGATGGCGGCGGCGCAGGCATCGGCGGTGTCGTCCGGTCCGGGGATCCCCTCGACGCCGAGCAGCGCCCCGCACATCCGGAGCACCTGGCGCTTGGTCGCCCCACCGTAGCCGGCGATCGACTCCTTGATCTCGTTGGGCGTGTACTCGGCGATCGGGACGCCGGCCCCGGCCAGGGTGCAGAGGATGACCCCCCGCGC
Source organism: Candidatus Dormibacteria bacterium (assembly GCA_050015875.1). Taxonomy (GTDB): domain Bacteria; phylum Chloroflexota; class Dormibacteria; order Aeolococcales; family Aeolococcaceae; genus Changshengia. Next base: position 5,896 of record JBEKAP010000115.1, read on the forward strand.
CTGGCTGACCCGCATGGCGGTCTGCCGGTTGGTCGAGAAGAAGAGCCGCTCCACCGCCGCCACCTCGGGATGGAGGGACCCGGCCAATTGAGCCAGAAGCCGGGAGAGCTCCAGGAGACGCGGCCCGTCGGCCTCCTCGGCGCCGGTCTCGATGCACTCGGCGTGGATCAGGCGCAGGGAGCCAGGGTGCCCCTCGACCAGGGCCACCCCGGTGCGCCCCAGGCCGGGATCTACGCCGAGAACGCGCACGTCACCGAGGCTCCGGCCCCCGCATCAGGAGGTCACCGACTCCAGGACCTCGTCGGGGATCTCCGCGTTGGCGTAGACCTGCTGGACGTCGTCCAGCTCCTCGAGGCTGTCGAGCAGGCGCAGGACCTGCCGGGCCTGGGGAGCGTCGAGGGCGATCGAGGTGCCCGGGTTCATGGTCACCTCGGCCGCCTCCACCGTGTATCCCGCCTCCTCGACCTGGCGCCGCGCCTCCTCGAAGAGGTTGGGGGCGAGCGAGACCTGGACCGACGAGCCGTCGACGGCGATGTCCCCGTCGGCGCCGACCTCCAGCAGGTCGAGCAGCTCCAGGGCGATCTCCTCGGGGTCGCGCTTGCCCGCCTCGATCCGGATGACCCCCTGATTGGTGAACATCCAGGCGACGCTGTTGGCCTCGCCCAGCGACCCGCCCGAGCGGGTGAAGAGGTTGCGGATGGCGGCCACGGTGCGATTGCGGTTGTCGGTGAGGACATCCAGCATCACGGCGACGCCGTGGGGCCCGTACCCCTCGTAGCGCACCTCCTCCAGCCGGACCCCGTCCTTGCCGCCCGCGCCTCGCTGGATCGCCCGCTCGATGTTGTCCGCGGGCATGTTGACCTCGCGGGCCTTCTGGATCGCCAGGCGGAGCCGGAAGTTCCCGACCGGGTCGGGGCCGCCCTCGCGCGCCGCCACCGAGAGCTCGGCCGCCACCTTGGTGAAGGCCTGACCGCGTTTGGCGTCCACGATCGCCTTCTTGTGCTTGATCCCAGCCCACTTGCTGTGACCGGACATGCTGCCTCCGGGGACGAACGGACGTTCAGATTCTAGGCTGTCCCCCACCCCCCAGTCTACGAGGCGGCGCATGGCAGGGTGGTGAAAGACCGCCGGCTACGGATGCCGCTCCCAGACCGGCGAGGCGAAGCAGCCGACGAGGAGGTGGGGGAGCATGCCTGCAGGTACTCGATCGGGCGCCCGCAGGAGGCGACGCACGTGTCGCCACGGATGGGGGCGGCAGGACCGTCAGGGGTTCTTCACCACCGTGCTTGGCCTGGGGTGACGGGCGATTCGATGCGATTGCGCCAGATCCTCGTCACGCGCAATACGGTTGACAGACCGGTCCCGGGGGGTACCCTAGTCACAGAAGCCGTCGCGTTCCATATGGAGGTAGGGCTTCGATGCGTGGCGTCTACGAGATCCTGAGGTCCACTCGGGCCGAGAGGTAAGGCCCGGCGCGGGCCCTCATCACCTCACCCGGCGCGCGCCGCCGTGAGACCGCCGATCCGGTGGTCCGGCAGGTAGGTCGATTGTCAAGAGCGCCGCGGGATCGCTGGTGATGGGTGAGACGCCCCGGGCAGGCCACCTGGCACCGGATGGTGCCGCACAAGGCCCGGCCTATCCGCCGGGCTGCCGAATATCGGCAAATGAAAACGAGGGGCCGGCACCGCCGGCCCCTCTGCTTTGTCCCCCAGGCGGCAGGCCGCGAGGGGCCCCTCCCCCCTCCTCCAGGGGCTCGCCGCCCCCGAAGGGGCGCTCTCGGTCCCCTTCGGCGCGCTGGAGATGCGCGCCCACCCCGGAGGAGCCGGGCTCGGCTCACCCCGCCAATCGATGCGCGTCGCC
>JBEKAP010000116.1:0-7735 GCA_050015875.1 Candidatus Dormibacteria bacterium
CCTGGCGGCCGAGGAGCACGGCCTCGTCGCCCGCCCTCACCCCTTCGACGTGGGAGACGTCGGCGCTCAGCTGATCCATGCTGACCCGACCGATGATGGGGCAGCGCCGGCCACCCACCAGCACCGAGCCCCGGTTCGACTGGGCACGCTGGACGCCGTCAGCGTAGCCGGCGGCCAGGGCGGCGACACGGGTGTCCCGCTCGGCAACCCAGGTGCGGCCATAGCCGACGCTCTGACCGGCCCGCACGGTCTTGACCTGGGTCACCCGGGTGTGAATGGACATCGCCGGCCGGAGGCGGGTCGCCCCGTCCACCCCGGCCGGTGCGTAGCCGTAGATGGCGATGCCGCAGCGGACCAGGTCGTGCCGGGTTGCGGGGAGACCGAGTGCGGCCGCGCTGTTGGCGGCGTGGAGGAGCAGCCCGGGCCAGCGCCGGCGCATGGCGCCAGCCGCCTCGAGGAAGACGGCGTCCTGGGCGAGGGTGTACTCGGGGTCGCTCTCGGCGTCGGCGAAGTGGGTGAACACGCCGACCGGCAGCGTCCTCGAACCGGCGCGCTCCACGGCGGCGATCAACTCCGGAAGCTGGTCCGGGAGGGCACCGAGCCGGCCCATGCCGGTGTCGATCTTGAGGTGGACGCGGGCCGGAGCGCCGGCGCCGGAGCCGGCCGCCACGATCGCATCGACCTGATCCGGATCCCAGACGGCGAGGTCGACGCCGGCGGCGACCAGGGCTGGGAGCAGCGCTGGATTGGACGCTCCGGCGATCAGCACGGGGCAGACGAATCCCTCGGATCTCAGACGGAGGGCCTCCTCGGCCGACGAGACCCCGAGCCAGGTCGCACCCCCCTCCAGGGCCGCCGCCGCGGCCAGGACGTCACCGTGGCCGTAGCCGCCGGCCTTGACCATCGCCATGACCGCGACGCCGCCGCCGACCACGCCCCGGATCACCCCGACGTTGTGGCGGATGGCCGCGGCGTCGACCTCGGCCCATCGGGTGTGCCGCCCCCGGCCTGGAGCGGTCGCAGCCAGCTCGGGGGTCATCTCACAGGGGCTCGCGGTGCCGACGTCCCGCTTCCCTGCGTTCCAGGGCGCGCCGGAGCCGCTCCTGGGCGGCGGGGAGCATCTCGACGACATCGCCGGCCATCGCTCCCGCCCTGCCCCGCTCCGCCTCGACCAGGCAGCCGGCCTCGGCGTGGATGGTGACGGCCGCCACGGCGGCGTCGAAGGCGTCCAGGCCGGCTGCGAGCATCGCCCCGCAGACGCCGCTCAGGACGTCGCCCGTGCCGCCGGTGGCGAGGGCCACCGTCTGGTGCCGGTCGACGTGGAGGCGGCCGTCGGGAGCGGCCACCACCGTCTCCGCCCCCTTCAGGACCAGGGTCACACCGTGCGCGGCGGCAAACCGGGCGGCCAGCCCGGATCGATCGGTCTGCACCTCCGCCGTACTCAGCCCGGCCAGGCGCGCCATCTCCGCCGGGTGCGGGGTCAGCACGAGGGGTGCCGGGGAGCTCCGCCAGTCGAAACCGGAGGCGGCGGCAATGTTGAGCGCATCGGCATCGACCACGGCGGGGACGGTGAGCGTCCCGAGCAGATCCAGGAGAGCCGCCTCGGTGGCGGGGGCGCGGCCGAGGCCGGGCCCGATCACCGCGGCGGCGGCCACGGGAAGGTGGGTGCGGCGGAGGGTCGCCACCCCGGCGGCGTCCAGCCCGGGCGCGCCCGGCTCGCCGAGCGGATGCGCCATCAGCTCCAGGCAGAGGGCGGCGACCGCGGCGTGGACCCCGGCGGGGACGCAGACGCGGACCAGGCCGGCCCCGGCCCGGGCCGCCCCCCTGCCGGCCAGCACCGCGGCGCCCGTGGTGCCCATCGCACCGCCGATCACGACCACGGTGCCGAAGGTGCCCTTGTGGGCGCCTGCGGGACGGGCGGGCAGCCGCAGCGCCTCGGGTGGCGGCAGCGCGGGCGGACCGGCGGGACCGTCGACCGCCCCCGCCACCACCGCGATGGCCACGCCGACGTCGTGGGTCATGCTGATCGCGATCTCGGTGGGCCGGCCGTGCACCCGGACCTCCGGGGCACCGCCACGCCGGCTGACCACCTCGATGGCGCGGTACGGGGGGATGCGCAGGCCGGCCCCGCCGTACCACTTCATCACCGCCTCCTTGGCCGCCCAGCGGCTGGCGAAGCGCTCCGGCTTGGTCCCCGCGCGGCGGCGCTCGGCCTCGGTGAAGATCTTCCCCGCGAAGCGGGGATGGCGCCGCATGGCGGCCGCGATGCGGTCGACCGAGGTCACGTCCACGCCGACCACCAGCCGCTGCATCTCCGGTACCAGGCCCTACTCGACCGTCACCGACTTGGCCAGGTTTCGCGGCTGGTCGACATCGCAGCCGCGCTCGACGGCCACGTGGTACGCGAAGAGCTGCAGAGGCACGACATTGATGAGCGGTGAGAGAAGCTCGCTGCACTCGGGCACCCGCACCATGTCGCGGATGAGATCACCATCCACCTGGTCGTCGCCCTCGGTCGCGAGGGCGATCACCGGGGCGTCCCGGGAGCGCACCTCGGCGATGCTGCTGAGCGTCTTGGTCAGAGTGGTGGAACGGGTGGCCACGGCGACCACCGGCACCTCCGAATCGAGGAGCGCGATCGGCCCGTGCTTCAGCTCGCCGGCGGCATACCCCTCGGCGTGGATGTAGGAGACCTCCTTGAGCTTGAGAGCCCCCTCCAGAGCGGTGGCGACATTGATCCCGCGAGCGATGTAGATGGCATTGCGGACGTGGGAGTAGCGCTGGGCCATCTCGGCCAGCTGGGGTTCGAGCTCGAGGGCTCGGCGGATCCGCTCGGGGACCTCGCGCAGCTCCGCGACGATCTCGCGATGGCGCTCCGCGCCGAGCGTGCCGCGACCCCGCCCGAGCGCCAGGGCGATCAGCAGGCCGCAGACCATCTGCGCGATCAGCGTCTTGGTCGCGAGCACGCAGATCTCCGGTCCGGACTGCATGAAGAGGACCGCGTCGGCCTCCAGTGAGAGGGCGCTGCCGACCACGTTGGTCACCGCGACCACCCGGGCGCCGCGACGCCTGGCCTCCCGGACGGCGGCCAGGGTGTCGGCCGTCTCGCCCGACTGGGAGATGGCGATGACCAGGCTGCGCTCGTCGACGATGGGGTCGCCGTAGCGGAACTCGCTGGCGTTGTCGACGCCGGCGCGGAGGCGCGCCAGCTTCTCGATGGCGGTCGCCGTGTAGAGCCCGGCGATCCACGCGGAGCCCATGCCGATGACGCGCACCTCGGTCAGCTCCGGGACCGACACCGCGTCGAGGAGCCCCTCGAGGCTGACCTCACCACCGGCGCCCACGCGGCCGCGGAGAGCGTTCTCGACCGCCTCGGGCTGCTCGTTCATCTCCTTGAGCATGAAATGTGGGTAGCCGCCCTTCTGGGCCTGCTCCACGTTCCAGTCGACGTCGATGAGTCGCGGGGCGACGACGCTCCCGTCCAGGGACGTGACCACCAGTCCCTCGTGGGTGCCGGCGACCACCTCGTCCTCCCCGATCAGGGTGACCCGCCGGATGTAGGGGATGAGCGCCGTGATGTCGCTGCTGAGGAAGGCCTCACCGTCGCCGAAGGCCGCGACCAGGGGGGCGTTGCGCCGGGCGCCGACGATGGTGTCCGGCTGGTCGGCGGAGATCACCACCAGGGCGTAGGAGCCCTCGACGCGGCGAAGCGCACCGCGGGTCGCCGCGGCGAGGTCCCCGCTGAACAGCTCCTCGATCAGGTGGGCCAGCACCTCGGTGTCGGTCTCGCTGCGGAGCCGGTGACCACGGGCGACCAGCTCGGCGCGAAGCTCGCGGTGGTTCTCGATGATCCCGTTGTGGATGAGCTGGATGCGCCCGCTGCAGTCCTGGTGGGGATGGGCGTTGACCACGGTGGGACGACCGTGAGTGGCCCACCGCGTGTGGCCGATGCCGATGGTCCCGTTCGGAACGCCGTCACGCGCGCACCGGGCGACCAGGTCGGCCACCTTCCGGTCGCTCTTGACGACGGTGTGGCGCCCGCCATCCGCCCCGTCGAGGACCGCGATCCCCGCGGAGTCGTACCCCCGGTATTCGAGGCGCTGGAGGCTGTCGAGGAGGATCGGGGTGGCCGGGCGTGAGCCGGCGTAGCCGATGATGCCGCACATCAGCGGCGGGTTCCACTCACAGGGGCTCCCTCCAGGTTGCGTCCGGGCCGCGCCGACGGGGTCGGGTCGTTTCCGCCCCCTCCCGGTCCAACGGGGAGGCCGGCGCCCCGGTTACGGATCATGCGCTGGGGCTCGGAGTGGGGGTGGCGACCGGGGTCGGCGTGGGGACGACGGTCACGGTGATTGTCACAGACACGGTGGAGGGGTCGGCCGTGATCCCGGTCGGGGTCTGGATGGGCAGCTTGTAGGTCACCGTCCCCACCTGGCCGGCGATGTCGATGCCGCCCGTCGTCACGGTCGCGAGCGATGCCCCGTTGATGGTGTCCTGGGAGCCCGTGAGCGTCACGGTCAACGGCGTGTAGGAGTCCACCAGGACCTGGGTCCCGGTCGCCGCCCCGGTGATGTCACCGAGAACGACGGAGCTGGTCCGGCTGGTGTCCACCCCCACGACGGTGATGGCGACGTTGACCGAGGCGGGGGTGAGATTGACGTCGGAGAGGAGCCGCCCCTGGCTGCTGTAGGGGTAGACGGCGATGTTCGACGCGTCGAAGTTCGCCCGCTGGTTGGAGAGGTCGATCGGCTCGGTCTTGATCACGATGCCGATCAGCTCGTGCTCCGGGCCGGTGGCCGTCACCGCGGCCGGGCTCGCCACCTCCGGGTCGTCCTGGTAGCCGGGCGGCGAGACATGGCTCACCGCGACCACGACGGGCACGCTGGCCGTCCCCGAGCTGTCCACGCTCGCCTCGAGTGAGGTCGGGGGGTCGTCGAGGTCGATGTTGGGGTCGGAGTTGGCGATCTTCACCGGAAGCCGGACCGTGGTGGGGACGTGGTCACCGACCGCCTTGATCGCGTCGTAGTCGACGGTGACCTGGAGGCTGTCCCTGCTGAACGAGTCGAGATGATCCTCGGTGCCGGTGATCTCCACCGTGAGGTTGGGGATGGTCTGGGTGAGCAGATAGCCGGCGGGCAGGCTGACCTCGGGCGACGGGGGTTGGGGCACCGGGACCGAGATCGACCGGGTGCCCGGAGGGTTGGTCGCCAGCACCACCCCGGCCCAGCTGAAGATCGCCAGCACCAGGGCGAGCAGCTTGAGGCGCCAGTTGCGGGCGACGAAGCCGGGCATCAGGGGTTGCGGCGGCCCAGCGCTCGCAGGGCGGCCCCGCTCCGGACCAGGGGCCGGATGCCCGTGCCCGTCCGGCGGGCCACCGGCCGGAGCACCAGGTTGGTCAGCATCTCCTGGAGCTTGTCGTGGTCAAGCCCGCGGTAGAGCTTGCCGGCGTGGGCGAGGCTGATCAGGCCGGTCTCCTCGCTGACGATCAGGATCACCGCGTCGGACTGGAGGGTGAGCCCGAGCGCGGCCCGATGCCGGGTGCCCATCCGGCCCACACCCGGCAGGGCCTCGGCCAAGGGGAGCACGCAGCCGGCGGCGACCAGCCGAGTATCGCGGATGACGACCGCCCCGTCGTGGAGCGGCGAGCCCGCGAAGAAGATGGTGGTGAGGATCTCGGCGGTCACGTCGCCATTGACCCGCACCCCGCTCACCGCGACATTCTCCAGGCCGGTCTCGCGCTCGAAGACGATCAGCGCCCCCACCCTCCCCTCGCTGAGGGTGGCCGCGGCGCGGATCACCTCCTCAACCATCCGTGCCACCGGCTGGGTGGTGTGCCGCCCCAGCATGAACCGGACCGTGCCAAGCCGCCCGACCTGGTCCAGGGCCCGGCGCAGCTCGGGCTGGAAGAGGACGATCACGCCGATCAGGATCGCGGTCCCGGCGTTGGCGAAGATGAACTGGAGGAGGCGGAGCTGGAAGAGTTGGGCGAGCAGGCCGATCACGAGCAGCACCGCCAGCCCGACCAGCAGCTGCACCGCCTGGGTCCCCCGGATCAGCTTGAAGAGCTGGTACAGCAGGAAGGCGACGATGAGGATGTCGACGATGTCGCGCCAGCCGACCGCGCCGAGGAAGACCAGGGCGCTGTGGATGAATTCAGTCATGAGGGAATCACGCCGCCCGCTCCGGCGGCGCGGCCGGTCTCGACCCCGCCGCCGAAGATCAGGCTGAGCAGCGCCTCCTGCGCCCACATCCGGTTCTCGGCCTGGTCGAAGACGACCGACTGGGGGCCGTCGAGGACGGAGTCGGTGATCTCCTCACCGCGGTGGGCGGGCAGGCAGTGCATCACCCTCGCCGTGGCCGGGGCCTGGGCGAGCAGGCTGTCGTTGACCTGCAGGTGGGCGAAGTCGTCGCGGCGCTGCTGCTGCTCCGCCTCCTGACCCATGCTGGTCCAGACGTCCGTGTAGATGATCTGGGCGTCCTCCAGGCTCGCAGCCGCCTCGTGGGAGTGGCGCACCGGCGAATGGCCGCCGGCGAGCGCGTCAGCGCGCTCCAGCACCGCCGGGTGGGGCTCGTAGCCCTCTGGCCCGACCACCCTCAGGTCGATGCCGAGCAGGGTGGCCGCGTAGATCCACGACGTGCAGACATTGTTCCCGTCGCCCACGTAGCAGACCCGGGCGCCGGCCAGGTGGCCGAGCAGCTCCCGGATGGTCAGGCAGTCGGCGAGCACCTGGCAGGGATGCTCGCGGTCGGTCATGGCATTGACCACCGGCCCGCGGGCGGACCGGGCCATGGTCACCAGGTCGCGGTGGGAGCTGAGCCGGGCCACGATCCCGTCGACGTAGCGATCGAGGATGCGGCTGATGTCCGCGGTCGATTCCCGCTCTCCGATCTGGATCTCGCTGTTGAAGAGCGGGATGGGGTGACCGCCGAGGTGCCGGATGGCGACCTCGAAGGAGACCCTGGTGCGATTGCTCGGTCTCTGGAAGATCATGGCCAGATTGCGGCCGGCCAGCGGGCGACCGGGGTCCGCGCCCGCCTTGAGCGCGGAGGCCACGTCCAGGACCTCGGTGATCTCGGCTGCGGAGAGATCGGCGATGGAGATCAGATCGCGTCCCGCCAGGGAACCCATTTGGCGCCTATGTTCGCACCCCACGCCGCCGGCGGCGTGCGGAAGCCACATCTGACCGAATCGGGAGGATTCGGACGCCCTGACAGGCCCGGAGGCACCCCTCGACGCCGCCCGCGGGCCCCGGGACCTGCCACCACCCCCCTTCCGGCGCTGCTACGGTTGTGCCCGCAATGAGAGTGCTGGTGCTGGTGTGGGGCCGCCAGGTGGAGACGCTGCAGGCCTCGCCGCTGCTGCGGACGCTCGCCGCCGGGTCGCCCACCGCCGAGGTGACCCTGGCCTGCTCGCCGGCCGCGGCCCAGGTCGCGCGCGCCCTCGCCGGCCCCGGCGAGGTGATCATCCTTCGAGGCCTGGACCCCGCCGCATCGCCGATCCGAGGGCTGGCCGCTTGGGCGCGGCTTCGCCGAGCCCGCTTCGATGTCGCGATCATCTGCGGCACCGCGGCGAGGCCACGCATCCTGGTCTACCTGGCGGGATTCGCACGCCGGCTCGGAGTGGGGGGCGGGATGACCGCCGCGCTGCTCAGCGACCACGTGGCGCCGCGGCACGGGGAGAACCAGGCGGCCGCGTGGCTGCGCCTCGCCCACCTGCTGGGCATCACCGCCGAGCGCC